>JAAZCS010000038.1 GCA_012513125.1 Treponema sp.
ATTTGGAACTATATGCAGATCAAGCAATCAAACCTACATTCAATTACATAATAAAACCTTTTAGAACATCATATAATTTTTCATTGGGATTCCCATTAACTTTTGGTATTCGATTTCACTTCTAATATTTTTTAACTGAGAAAGAACCTTCTTTTGGCGATAAAACATTTACAATTGATGATAGTGCTGATTCTGCGTTATCATCAAGTTTCCAAGGATAATTAATTACAAACATACCGCTTCCATATAACCTTGGAGGATTATTTACCATTTTTTCAGAAAGTGATGTCTCTTTGTGAGATTCTTTACTATTTATACATAGACGTAAATCTATTATCTCTGTGTTGCTATTTTTTTTCTTTACATTTGTTACAAGCTGAAGCAACATATTTTCAATTTGAGTTTCTTTTAATTGCAGAAGAGGATACCATAAAATAATGATTCCATTGCTCCATTTTTTATGAACTTCGCAAATAGTTTTTACAATATTATCAAATTCTGATGATTCTTCATAACTTGGATCAATTAACACTCCACCTCTTTGAATACGAGAGGAAATAATTTCCTTTGAGGGAATAACTCTCTTGGGGGGAGTTAGTGCGTTTAGCATTTCATAGCCATTTCGGTGGTGGAGTTGAATATTTATCTTTTTTGTTCTTTTTGAAAAAGGACTTTCTTTGATATTTCTACATAAATTCTCATATTCTTCGGGATGAAGTTCCGCTAAATTTAATACACTTTCATCCGACAAAAGAATTCTTTCTATTTCTGGTGAACCAGGGTATCTTTTGTAGTTATAATATAACTTGATTAAATCTGTGTAACTTTTAAGTGATTGTGGAAGATCATCTGCTGAATTCATTAATTTAACGATTCCATTCTCAGCTTCACCTGTTTTTATACATCGATTATCAAGCAAATCATATAAACCACTGCCTGCATGAGTATCAAAAAATGAAAAAGGTTCTTCTTTTTTTGACAAATACTGAAGAATGTATGTTAGAACAAAATGTTTTAGTATATCTGCATGGTTACCTGCATGATATTCATGAAGATAACTTAGCATTGTATTTCATCCAATTCAGCTAGCCAAATATTTGCACTTGCATCGCTTGGCATTCGCCAATCCCCACGCGGAGACAAATTAACAGTACCAATTTTAACACCATCGGGCATACACGAACGTTTAAACTGTTGTGAGAAAAATCGTTTATAAAAAATTCTTAGCCATTTTAGGATTGTTTGCCTATCATAGCTAAAAGATGCATTTTCGGCTAAATATAAAATCTTTTTGGGCGAATATCCATATCTTAATAAATAATATAAAAAGAAATCGTGCAATTCATATGGACCTACAATATCTTCTGTAACTTGAGCAATTTTTCCATCAGTAGGGGGTAGCAATTCTGGACTAACAGGGGTATTCAAAATATCAATTAAAACATCTTTTATTTTTATGTTTTAAACTTCATCAGAAAACCATTCAACCAGATAACGAACCAAAGTTTTTGGAACAGAATTATTTACTCCATACATTGACATATGATCCCCATTGTAAGTACACCAACCTAATGCTAATTCAGATAAATCTCCGGTACCAATTACAATTCCATTCACTTTATTTGCATAATCCATCAGAACCTGAGTTCTTTCACGTGCCTGTGCATTTTCATACGTCACATCATGATTATCAATTGAATGTCCAATATCACTTAGATGCTGAATTACACTTTTAGAGATTTGAATTTCTTTTAATGTAGCCCCACTTTCTTTTGCTAGAATACACGCATTATTATAAGTTCTTCCTGTAGTTCCAAAACATGGCATTGTAATGGCAAATATCTGCTTTCTATCAATTTTGCATAAATCAAACGCTCTTTCTGTAACTAGAAGAGCTAAAGTTGAATCCAATCCACCAGAAAGTCCAATTACAGCACTTTTCAAATTGATATGACGAATTCTTTTTGCAAGCCCTTCAGCTTGAAGACTAATAACCTCTTCGCATCTATCAAATCTTTCTTGTTTATATGATGGAACGAATGGATGAGAATCAACAAAACACAATAACTTTTCATCATTAGCAATAATAAAATCCGAAGAAACAACTAAATATTCACTATTGTGTTCAATATTGTCTACGCTATATGAAAATGATGTGGTCTTTCGCCTTTCCTGAAGTAATTTTTCTGTATCTATATCAGTAATTATCGTTTCATTAGAAAAACGCTTTGATTCCTTTAATAAAGAGCCATTTTCACAAATTAAGTTATGTGATGCAAAAATCATATCTTGCGACGATTCATCATGTCCAGAATTTGCATATAAATATGCACAAATATTTTTTGCACTATGACTTTTAATCAACATGCGTCTATAGCTTGCTTTGCCAATTATTTCGTTGCCACTTGATAAGTTAGCAATTATTGACGCTCCATTTAAACAATGCCTTACAGAAGGAGATATTGGAACCCATAAATCCTCACAAATCTCAACACCAATTTTTATCAACGGATTTTTCTTATCTGAAATCAAAATATCTGTTCCAAATGGAATATTCATTAAATCATCATCTAAATTGATGAATTTTGTTTTCATGTTTCTTGAAAATGGAGTAAATTGTCGTCTTTCATAAAACTCGCCATAATTTGGAAGAAATGTTTTTGGAATGAACGCAAGAATTTTTCCACCACTAATTGCAACGGCACAATTAAAAATGCAATCTTCTAAACATAATGGTAGCCCGACAAAAAACAGTGATTTGAAATCTTTTGTTTTTTCAACAATTATTTTTAATTCAGTCAAAGCGGAATCTGTTAATGCTTTTTGAAAAAACAAGTCACCACAAGTATATCCAGTGATGCATAATTCAGGAAAAACAATAATCGAAACTTTTTCCCTGCTTAAATTTATAACACTTTCAATTATTTTTTCGGAATTAAAACGGCAATCTGCAACTTTCAATTCTGGACTAACACATGCAACTCTTAAAAATCCATATTTCATACATTCATATTAGCATTTAAATTAAACATAATAAAGTTGAACTAGCTTTAAATCTCTTCTATAATATTTATAAATAATCTTTTGGAAGTATTAAAAAATGTTAATTAAATTAAAAAATGACAAATTTACTGTAGAAATCAATTCTTTTGGAGCTGAAATCAATTCATTCTGTTTGAATAAAGATAATAGTGATTTGATTTGGAGAGGAAGTCCTTCTGTCTGGAAAAACCACGCACCAATATTGTTTCCATTTGTTGCACGTTGTCTAGATGGATATTATCTAATAGACGGAAAAAAATATGAATTTTCAAGAAATCATGGTTTTGCACGTGATATGGAAACAAAAGTTATTTTTCATGATGAAACAAAGGCTATTTTTGAACTTACTGAAAATGACGACACATTGAAAAAGTTTCCATATAAATTCTCACTCTGTTCAGAATATGAATTAACAGAAAAAGGTCTAAACTGGAAGCTTATAGTCAAAAACACTGACTCACTAGATTTTAAATTCTCAATTGGAACTCATACTGCATTTACTTGCCCGCAAAAAAATAAATCTCAAAACATCAATGATTATTATTTGGAATTTCAAAATCATGAAGAATTAACTTCAGTTTTATGCACAGAAGATGGATATTTGCAATGTAATGAAAAAGGAAATGTTCCGGTAACGAAAAAATATGGTGAAAGCAAAAAAGGAATAATTCCACTAACTAATGAAGGTTTTGGAAATGGACATCTATTTACAAATTTTACATCAGAATGGGTGGGATTAAGAAATAAAAATGATAATTCACTGATTAAAATTTCTACAAAAGGATTTCCATATTGCATGATTTGGCAAAATACAACACAGCAAAAAGAATTTGTTTGTATTGAGCCATGGCATGGCATTCCTGATAAAATCAATACAAATCATGAATGGAATAACAAAGAAGGATTTATACTTTTACAGAGTGGGAAATCATTTACTTGTGAACAAAACATTTTCATAGAATAGCTTTTTATTTGAATAATAAAAAAAAGGGTGCTTCAGTTTAAGCACCCTTTTTTAGTTTAACTATCAAGCTTTTTCAAAAATAATTCCATCTTTAGAATCATTTAATTTTGCCTTAATATTTTGATTTTCTTGAACTTCACCAGAGAGTAAATACCTTGAAAGAGGGTTTTCAACATAGTTTTGAATTGCTCTTTTTACAGGACGGGCACCCATTGTTGGGTTATAGCCTTTATCACTTAAAAAGTTCACAACATCATCATCAAAATCCACGCTAATTCTTCTGTCAGATAACCTACTCTGAACTCTTACTAATTGTTTTTTTACTATTTCAAAAATGTGAGTTTTAGAAAGTTGTTTGAACATAACAATTTCATCAATTCGGTTTAAAAACTCAGGTTTAAATTGTCTTTTTAGCAATTCGTTTATATTGTTACTCAAATTGTCCAATTTTTCCTGCGAGTCAGCCTCAAGAATTAAATCGCTTCCAAGATTACTTGTCATAATGATAATTGTATTCTTAAAATCAACTACACGTCCTTGACCATCAGTTAATCTTCCATCATCCAATACTTGTAGCAAAATATTAAATACATCAGGATTAGCTTTTTCAATTTCATCAAACAATATTACACAATACGGTCTTCTCCTAACAGCTTCTGTTAATTGTCCGCCCTCATCATAACCGACATATCCTGGAGGTGCACCTATCAATCTTGTGACACTAAATTTTTCCATATATTCAGACATATCGATTCTTGTTAATGCCTTTTCATCATTAAATAAAAAGTCTGCTAATGTTTTTGCAAGTTCTGTTTTTCCCACTCCTGTTGGTCCTATAAACATAAAACTGCCAAGTGGTTTATTAGGATCACTTAATCCAGATTTATTTCTTCTAATCGCATCTGAAATTACTGTTACAGCCTCATCTTGACCAACAACTCGATTATGAAGAACTTCTTCCAATTTCATGTATTTTTGTTTTTCACCGCTCATCATTTTTGAAACTGGTATACCGGTCCATGTACTTACTACTTTTGCGATATCTTCTTCTGTTACAGATTGGCGAAGAAGGGAATTCATTCCGCTATTTTTCTTCTTTTCATCTTCTTGAATTGCACTATTTAATTGCGTCTCTAAATCAGGAATAGTACTGTATTTTAATTCAGCAGCCTTTGCTAAATTACCTTCTCTTGTATATTTCTCTTGATTGAATCTTGCCTGTTCCAGTTTTTCTTTCAATTCTCTGCTTTTATCAATATTTTTCTTCTCATTTTGCCATTGCAATTTCATAGCATCGCGTTTTGTAGAAATTTCAACTAATTCTTTTTCAAGTTTAGCAAGCCTTTCTTTTGAAGCGGAGTCACTTTCTTTTGACAAAGATTGTTTTTCTATTTGCAATTGCAAAATTTTTCTTTCAACTTGATCAAGTTCTGTAGGTTGACTTTCAATTTCCATTTTCAATCTACTTGCAGCTTCATCAACTAAATCTATAGCTTTATCTGGAAGAAATCTTGATGTTATGTAACGGTTTGAAAGTGTTGCAGCCGCAACCAATGCTTCATCTTCAATATGAACACCATGATGGATTTCATATTTTTCACGAAGACCTCGTAAAATTGCAATGGAATCTTCTACTGACGGTTCTGCACAATAAAC
>JAAZCS010000039.1 GCA_012513125.1 Treponema sp.
TGACATAAAATGAATTTAATTCATAATATTCGTATTTCTATAATATAATCATGTTTCTTTTTTCCGTCCATAAATAAATTTAGTATTATTTATAAACTTTAAATGACTTTTTTACCAAAAATTGATAAAATAAACCTTTATTAATCAAATGAGCATTTCTTTTGCTCGCATAAGGAGATTTTATGTCATCACAAATGATTGCATACATCGTCGCTTTTATCCTTTACTTATCTTTAATGATTTTTGTCGGTTTCCGTTATATGAAGAATAACAAATCTTCTGGAGATTTTTTCCTTGGTGGAAGAAAAGTAGGTCCGTGGATGACAGCACTAAGCGCTGAAGCTTCTGATATGTCAGGTTGGCTATTAATGGGACTACCAGGATTAGCATATCTTGGAGGAATGAAAGAAGCATTATGGACAGCAATTGGACTCACAATCGGAACTTACCTAAACTGGCTAATTGTAGCAAAACCCCTAAGAAAATGTACTATTTCATTTGGTGATTCAATCACTATTCCAGAATTCCTAACAAATAGATTTCATGACAAAACACATATTCTTTCTACCATTTCTGTAATTTTCAACTTATTATTCTTTACAATTTATGTTTCATCAGGATTTGTAGCTTGTGCAAAATTATTCAACTCTGTTTTTGGTCTTCCATATTATGCAGGGCTTGTTATTGGCTTAATAGTAATTTTACTTTACACAATTTTGGGTGGATATCTCGCTGTTTGTGCAACAGATTTTGTTCAAGGAACATTAATGTTTATTGCGTTAATCGTTGCAGGCGTTGTAATGCTTGTTGTTTTAGGTGGTCCGTCTCAAGCTATGGAAAAAGTTTCTTTATTTGGTGCTAAAGCTCTGAATGGAGAATTTGGTGACGCTATGAAAAACGGATTTGCAAAAAATCAAAATTACGGCGTTTTGTCAATTATTTCAGCATTAGCTTGGGGTCTTGGTTATTTTGGAATGCCTCACATTCTAGTAAGATTCATGGGATTAAGATCAAATAGCGAAGTAAAGACTTCAAGAAGAATTGCAACTGTTTGGATTGTAATAGCATTCTTTGGTTCTTTAGTTGTTGGTTCTTTTGGATCTGCTTATTTGTATGAAAAAGGAATCACTTTATGGACTGCAAATTCTGTATCAATGGCAGAAACTGTATTTAGTGCTTCAATTATCAAAATGTTCCCTTCATTTATTGCGGGAATCTGTTTATGTGCTATTCTTGCTGCAGCTATGAGTACAGCAGATAGTCAACTTTTAGTTGCCTCTTCGGCTTTTAGTAGAGATTTATACAAAGGTTTATTTAAAAAGAACGCTTCTGAAAAAGAAATATTAAAAGTTAGTAGAATTACAGTATTTGTAATTGCTGCAATTGCATTCATCATTGCACTAGATCAAAATAGTTCAATTTTTGGATTAGTTAGTTATGCATGGGCTGGTTTTGGTGCCACATTTGGACCATTAATCATTTTGGCGTTGTTCTGGCGTGGAACTACAAATAAAGGTGCAATCGCAGGATTGATTTCTGGCGGACTTACTGTAGTTATTTGGAATAAACTCCATGGTGGAATTTTCGATGTATACGAACTTCTTCCTGCATTCGTTATTTGTCTTTTAGTAACAATAATTGTAAGTCTTTTTGACAAAAACAAGAATCCAGAAATGCTTGCTGAATTTGATAAATTTAAAGCATTAAAAGATTAGTTTTAATAAATATACACAACAAAAAGCCCATTCTGAATTGTTTCAGAATGGGCTTTTTATTTTCTATTTATGCTAAATTAAGTTAAAAACGATTATATACGTTCACAAGGTGAAGTTTTTGCGTTTTTTCCCATATAGGCAATAATTACAGAACCATCTTTCAATAATTCTACAGGGATATAACATGCGTCAATTCTTTTTCCATCAACTTCGATGTATTCAACACCTTTGTTCACATGGTTTGGATTCTTTACTTCGATAGAAAGATTCATACCTCTCCATCTTCTGCTAACAGAAAATCCATTCCAATCATGCTTTACACATGGATCAATTAACAAACCATCATATTGAGGTCTAATTCCCAACATATATTGAGTAATTGAATAATAAGACCATGTTGCTGCACCAGAAAGCCATGAAGTTCTTGTGTTTCCAGGACGTTTTGAATATGTTGAGTATGTTGTTTGACCTTGAACATAAGGTTCACTTTGTCTAACTTCAGCTTTATCATTGTAAGCGGCTGGAAGAGCTGCTTTGCAATATTCATAAGCTCTGTCGCCATTTCCAAGCATTGTTTCTGCAATAATTCCCCAGCCTTGAGTATGATTGAAAATACCTGCATTTTCTTTAATTCCAGGAAGGAATACAACAGATGACATTAAATCAGAACGAGTTTTTACAAATGGAGGAGCACATAACATTAGTCCGTAAGGAGTTGCTAATTTTTCTTTTACAGAATCCATACAAAGCTTCATTTGTTCAGGAGTTCCGCCAGAAGACATTACAGCCCAAACTTGTGTGTTAAAATAGATTTGTCCTTCTTCTATTGATTTTGTTCCATAAACAGTTCCGTCTTCGCCAACAGCCCAGATAAACCATCTTCCATCCCAGCATTTTTTCTGAATATTTTTATCAAGCATATCTCTTTGAGAAATTGCCCAGCTTGCTTCTCCTTTTTTTCCTAATCTAGTTGAAATATCAGCATAAGTTGTCAAACCTAATCTAAGTTGGAAAGCAACAAATAGAGATTCACCATGATAACCTAATTTTAAACAATCGTTCCAATCAGCTAAAAGTCCACAAGGAAGACCGTCAGCACCCATTCTTTCAAGATTGAATAAAAGAGCCTGTTTCAGGTGACCAAAAACTGTAGCTTCTCCACCATCAGCATATGGAATTACCTTGTTATAAAAATCAAATTTGCCTGTTTCTGCAACAAAACAAGGAACAGCATTAAAGAACCATTCGCAATCATCAGAACGGAATTCTTCTGGCTTTGGAGCTTTTTCATGACCCGCATTAAAATCTTTTGAAATAACAGGAACAGCACCACCATTTTTACACTGACCGCTTATCATTCTAACAAGACGAGCTTCAGCTTCTTCAGGAATTGCTGCCGACACACCAAGAATATCTTGAACAGAATCTCTATATCCAAGTCCGTCCCTTTCACCATTATAAACCAAAGATGCAGCTCGGCTCCAAGCAAATGTGATTAAACAGTTGTATAATCCCCAAACATTAACTGTATGATTAATATCTTCGTCAGGTGTGTTTACAGAGAATGAACCTAACTTTGCATGCCAGTTATTTACCAATTTGTTGAATTCTTCATCTGCACGTTTGAAGTTTCCAAATTCTGCTAAAGTTTTTGCACCAACAGTTCTTGCCTCATCAATTCCGACCATCAACATGATTTCTTTTGTTTCATTTGGTTTAAGCTCTAAATCTGTTTGAACTGAACCACAAGCATTATCACCATAAGCATCAGAATTAGTACATTTTCCATCAATTACAGCTTTTGGTTCCTTGTAGCTGCCATATGTTCCAATAAAAGCTTCTCTACTTGTATCGTATCCGGTCATTGGAGAGCCAACAAGAGCAACCCATTCACTCATGTAAGCACCACCTACTTCATATTCAGGATGCTGAATATACAAGTTGTCTTGAATTGAATAACGAAGCATATTATCACTAACTTTTTCACCCTTAACAATAAAAAGTGAATATTGCAAATTTACTTGATCCTGTGTTGTATTCCATTGATTTGTAAATTCACAATATGAAAATGCACGAAGTTTTCTTACTTTATCAGTTGTATTTGTAACCTTTAATCGCCAATATTCAAAATTTTGTCCAAGAGGAACATAATATTTTGTTTCTGTTTTTATTCCAGAATATTCAGAAGTGATTTTTGTATATGCAGTTCCATGTCTACATTCACTTTGATAATTATCAAGAGATTTTCCAACAGGCTGCCAAGAAGTTGACCAATAATCACCATTTGCACTATCTCTTAGATAAAAATACCTTCCAGGTTGATCCATTGGAACAGAATTAAATCTAAGACGCATAAAACGTCCCTGTGCACCAGATTTATAAAATCCGTAACCACCAGCATTGTTTGTTATAACAGCTCCATAAACTGTTGAACCTAAATAATTACTCCAGCTTGTTGGTGTATCAGGACGAGTGATGACATACTCTTTTGCTTCATCATCAAAATAACCATATTTCATTTTTTACCTCGATAAATTTTCAAAGCTTAAAAACCATTATTAGTTTTTAAGCTTTATAAAAAAGGTAAATGATAAATATTCATTAGTCAATGGTGAAAATCGTTGATTTTATTGTACAAAACTCTATTTTTTTATGATTTCATTTTTACATGACTTTGCAAGTTTTAATCAAATTAAATGCGAAAAGATTTATTTGAAATTTTTAACATTTGCTAAATCAATAGTTGCAAATAAATCATCAATTGTCTCTTTTCTTCTAATTTCAACAAAGGACTTATCACTTCGCATCAAAATTTCACCACATCTAAGTTTTCCGTTATAATTAAAACCCATAGCTCTTGAATGTGCACCTGCATCATGAATAATCACTATATCGCCAATGTCAATTTTAGGAAGCTTTCTTTGAACTGCAAATTTATCACAGTTTTCACATAAGCTACCGACAACATCATACACTTCTGTTTTAGGGGCATTTTCTTTTCCACTCACTGTCAATTCATGATAAGCACCATACATTCCAGGTCTCATCAAATCTGCCATGCATGAATCCAAAGCTATATAATCTCTGTAAATATGTTTTTCGTGAATAGCGGTAGAAATTAACCAGCCATAGGGACCTGTAATTGGTCTTCCGCATTCCCAATAAATTGACAAAGGATCTAATCCAGCAGGAACTACAATTTTGTCATACTGATTCTTTATATTTTTTGCAAGTTCATCATAATCGATTGCTTTTTGCTCTTCACGATATGGAATTCCCAATCCTCCGCCCAAATCAACAAATTCAATTCTGACTCCACATTTTTCCTTAATTTCAACACACAAATTGAAAAGTAATTTTGCGGTATCAACAAAAAAATCAGGATTCAACTCATTTGACGCAACCATTGTGTGAAGTCCAAAATGCTCAACTCCTTCAGCTTTACAGATTTTATATGCTTCAAGAATTTGCTCTCTAGTTAAACCATATTTAGCTTCTTCTGGTTTTCCAATAATTGCATTGCATCCCTGTTTTAAATTTCCGGGATTGTATCTAAAACAAATTGTTTTTGGGAATTTCCCGCCAAGAGATTTTTTTAAAAATTGAATATGGGTTATATCGTCTAAATTAATTACATTTCCATGTTCATAAGCATAGACGTATTCAGAAGAAGGAGTTTCATTTGATGTAAAAATAACGTTTTCCCCTTTAATTCCAGCCAAATCAGAAAGCATCAATTCAGGCAAA
>JAAZCS010000040.1 GCA_012513125.1 Treponema sp.
CACGCCAGCCTAATTTTGCACCTTTGAATGTTCTAATGTCTACAGTTTCTGTATTTCCACATTCGCACTTGTAAGTAATTCCGTATTCACCATCATAATCAACAATTTCAGTTGTATCTTTATTACATTTGCCACAGAAAATTGAAACAGGCCAATAAACATCGGAATCTTTCATTTTGTGCTCTTCATCCCGATATTCATTTAAACATTCTTTTATTACGTTTTTATTCTGCAAAGCCTTTTTCATGCCTTCTGCATATCTATTTGCTCTGTATCTATCTGCCTGATAAAGAAATTCTGGAGCAATACCAACTCTTGGCAATTGTTGTTCTATATCAACTTCATGGTGACGTGCATAATTTTCATTTCTGCCAGTAGTATCTGGAACTTTTGTTATAGGAAATCTTAAATAATTTTCCAATATTTCTGGATTAGGCATATTCGCAGGAACTTTGCGGAAAACATCGTAATCATCCCAAGAATAAATAAAGCGAACATTTTTTCCTCTTGATTTTAATGCCCTTACTACTAAATCAACAGTAATAATTTCACGGAAATTTCCTAAATGAACTGTTCCTGAAGGTGTAATACCTGAAGCACAAGTATATAAATCTAAATCGCCCTTATCTCTAATTATTTTGTCAGCCATCAAATCTGCCCAATGGCATAAAAGTGGATCGCGTTGGTTATTATTTTCGTTACTCATATCTACCCTGATTATGTTTTTTTTTGATTATAATAAAATAAGAATAAATAATCTATAAATATATGCACTTTCACAATATTTGCAAAAATAGTATATTGAAATTCTTATGAAACATATAACTGAATTAATTGTCCGCCCTTACGAATTAGATTCTTACAATCACGTAAACAACGCTGTTTATCAAAATTATCTTGAATATGCAAGAATGGATTATCTGCATGCAATTGGATTTAGATATTCTGACTTTATTAATGCAGGCTTTTTTTTATATGTTACACACGTTGACATTCATTACAAAGCGTCTGCAAGACTAGACGATAAACTTTTTATTGAAAGTGAATCAATTAAGCTAAAAATAGTTCAAGGTGAATTCAAGCAGATTATCAGAAAAGAAGATGGAACTGTTTGTGTTGAAGCAAATGTTGCTTGGGCCTCTGTAAACAAAGAAGGACGTCCATCAAAAATTCCTGATGAATTTATGGTAAAAGAACTTATTCCTGAATCAAAATAATTTATAATTTTTTTTTCAAAATCTATTGACATTCTTTTTTCATTTAATTACTCTACATATAAATCGTCATTAATCGATTAATCACTAAACAGGAGGATAAAACCCATGGATATATTACAAGCTTTATTAAAATTGAGATTTTGTCTTTCTGGACATTTCGAATTCTAAAATCACAATTTTAATAATTTATTTTTTCACCAAATAACTGTAATGAATTTTTCTCAATTTCATTACGTGGCAGAGTTATTTTTTATCAGATGTTGATAATTGAGTACCTTTCACCTTTTACTCACAGTACCAACAAATTAAAACTTACTTATAAGAAACTTTTATGAACAACAAATTGAACTTAAAAAGATACTTCAAAAAGTATCTACATTTTTATGTAATAGCTGTTATAGCAGTAACTTGCAGCATTACACTGGACATGATTGGTCCTCAGATAGTACGTCATATTGTAGATGACGTATTAATTGGAAAAAAAATAGACATGCTAAAGTATTGTCTGCTTGGAATATTGGGCGTCGGCATTTGCAAATGTATTTTTCAATATGTAAAAGAATTTAGTTGTGATTGGGCTGGCTCAAAAATTGCTAGTGAACTTCGCATAAATCTTTTTCAAAAAATACAATCATTGTCGGCAAACTTTTTTGATGGAATCAATAGCGGCGAATTGATGTCCAGAGTTAAATCAGATGTGGATCGCATTTGGGATCTTGGATGCTATATTGGCATTTTGATGGTTGAAGTTGTAATCCACACTGTTATTGCCCTATATTTCATGTTTTCGTTGAATTGGAAACTTTCTATCATTCCAACAATAGGAATGGCTGTTGCAGCTTTTATTGCACTAAAAATGGAAAGAAAACTTGGCGACAAATTTGAAAAAATTGCACAAGAAGACTCGGAATTAAATAATACAGCTCAAGAAAATCTTGCGGGAATACGAACAGTAAAAGCTTTTACAAGAGAAAAACACGAAATCTTCAAATTTCACAAGCATAATCAAAAATATTATGAATTGAACATTGATCTTTCAAAAGTTTTTGTAAAATACAACCCAATCATTTCGAGCGTAACACATTTCATTCCCTATACTGTTTTATTAATTGGTGGATTTTTTACAATACAAGGTATGAATAATCCTTCTGCAGAGCAATTTACTATTGGAGAATTAACAGCTTTTCTTCAATACTCAATGAATATCATCTGGCCAATGGAAATGCTCGGTTGGCTAACAAATGGAATTTCATCAGCAAGAGCTTCTGCAAAAAGATTGGAAAAAATTTATGAAGAAGATCCTTCAATTGTCAATAAGAACGATTCGGTATCTCCAGAAATAAATGGAAATATTTCATTTGAAAACGTTTCATTTATTGCACCAAATGGAAAAATCATTCTTGACAATATTTCATTTGATATTAAAAAAGGTGAAACCCTTGGAATCATGGGAGCTACAGGATCTGGAAAAACAACAATTATCAATCTGCTAAAACGTATGTACGACGCAACTAGTGGAAAAATTTATATTGATGGAATAGACATAAAAGATATCAATTTAAATACACTGAGAAGCAATATTTCTTCTGTTATGCAAGATATATTCTTGTTTTCAGACACAATCGGCAGTAATGTAAAACTTGGCAAAAAGGAATTTCTTGATAATCAGAATCTTTGTGAAGCTCTAGAACAATCTTGTTCATCTAGCTTTGTAAATGGAATGAAAGAGAAATCTGAAACTGTTATTGGTGAAAGAGGAATAGGATTGAGCGGAGGCCAGAAACAGCGGCTAACAATTGCAAGAGCTATTTCACGAAAAACACCAGTTCTGATTTTTGACGATTCCACTTCTGCTCTTGATACAGAAACTGAACAAGAAATTCAAAAAAACTTGGATTCATTAAAAGGGATGACAAAAATTATTATTGCCCACATAATAAGTGCTGTCCGAAAAGCAGACAAAATTATCGTCCTTGAAAATGGAAAAATCGTTGAAAGTGGCAACAACGATGAACTTTTAGCAAAAAAAGGTTTGTACTATGAAACATACAAATCGCAATATTAGGATGGAGTATAAAAATGGCTTTTAATGCTTTCAACCAAGATGAAAAATCTTCTGAAAAATCAGGAATTTCAGCAATATTTCGTCTTTTTAAATATTTATTAAATTACAAATGGAGAATTATCCTCGTATTTTTATTGATGGGGATTGGAACTTTTGTTTCATTAATTAATCCTCTTTTAATTGAAATAGCAATTGATGATTATATTAGCAAGGGGAATTTCAACGGACTTGTTAAAATCGTGATTATTTCGGTCATATTAAATTTGGCCATGATTCTTGCAATAAAAGGCAGAATGTTCTTGATGGCAAAAACAAGCAACAAAGTAATAGAGAATCTACGTGAAGAATTATATGTCCACATTCAGAATCTTGATTTACCTTTTTTTGATTCACGTCCATCTGGAAAAATTCTTGCTCGTATTACTGGCGACATAAATTCTTTGAAAGATATTATTGAAACCAGTATTACAACACTAA
>JAAZCS010000041.1 GCA_012513125.1 Treponema sp.
AGTTTATTTTTCATTGATAAAAAAAATATTTCTTCCATATTACAAACAGCAATTCTATTAACACAATCAATTTTCTTGCTTTTTTCGTCATTTGTTACATTTTTTTATGAAAAATCAATCAGTTCAATTCTTTTATTGATAGGTTCAATTTTAATTTTAACAAACTCAGCTTTGTTTATTGTTAATCAAAAAAAGAGATTGCATCATGAAAAACTTATTCATACATTTCTGTCGTTATTTTCACAAACTGCAATCTCTTTTGCAACTATATTAATTTTTGCTGGAATCTAATCTGACTAACAGAATAAATCATCCATACTGAACATATTTCCTTTTATCAATAATCCAGAATTGATTTTTTTTGTCAACCGATCAAGTGCTTTTACAGCTCCAACAGCGAAAATTTCACGACTTCTAGCTGTATGTGTAATTTCTATTGTGTCTGCAACGCCATCAAAAAAAACTTTATGTGTTCCAGGAATACAACCGCATCTTGTTGAAGAGACATGAAGTTGATTTGCCTTTGGCTTTTCGTAAAAAGCATCTGTTACAATTTCTGTTTTTGACGGCATGTTATTCATAATTTGTTTTGCAATTTCAATAGCTGTTCCTGATGGACTATCAGCTTTTTGATTGTGATGAGCTTCCCAAGTTGCCACGTCATATTCTGAATATTCAGACATTATTTTTGCAGCCTCAGCAACAATCTTGTAGAAAAGATTTACACCAATAGAAAAATTTGAAGAAGTCATAATTATTCCACCGCAATTTTTTGCCATTTCCGTAATCTCTACTTTTTTATCATTCCATCCAGTAGTACCAACAACAAGAGGAAGCCCTAATGGCAACAAAGCTTTTATATTTTCAACAACGCATGATGGATTTGTAAATTCAATAATCCCCTCAGCTCCGCTCGATTTTACTGCCCTTGCAATCATTTGTGTATTTCCATCTTTCACAACAACATCAGCGTCTTCTGCAAAAGAATCAATTCTAACAACTACATCATGTCCATCTCGTTTAGCACACATTTCCAGCATGTGTCCCATTTTTCCATAACCAACTAGTGCTATTTTCATCGTTATCCCCTATAAATTATTTTTATGAAAAGAAAGCTTTGTGCAAAATTCTTACAGTTCTATCACATTCATCATCATCAACAATTATGCTTATATTAACTTTGCTAGCACCTTGACTTATCATCTGAACGTTTATTCCCTCATCTGCTAAAGCTGCAAAACCAGAAGCTAAAATAGCTGACGAATGCTTTACATCGCAAATAATAGTAACAATGGATTTTGCATTGTGAATATTTACATCTGAAACTTGTTCCAAATCCTTAATCAATCCAGACAAGTCATTCTTAGTGTTTACAGTCAAGGAAACAGAAACTTCTGATGTCGCAATAACATCAATACTTATGTTCCATTTTAAGAAATTGTTAAAAACATGAGCTAAAAATCCTGCTGCACCCAACATTCTCGAAGAAATAATATCTATCAAAGTGATGTGCTTTATTGAAGTAATTGCACAAACTGGTGCCACATGAGATATATGCTTTTCTACGATAATCGAACCGGGACTTGTAATATCATAGGAATTTTTTACGCGAACAGGAGTTCCGGTCTTTCTGCAAGGTATCATAGAACGAGGATGCAAAACTTGAGCTCCAAACATTGCTAATTCCTGAGCTTCTTCATATGTAACTTCGGGAACAGGCTTTGCGTCCTTACAATCACGTGGGTCTGTTGTCATTATTCCATCAACATCTTTCCATGTTTGAATTTCGTCCACATTCATTGCGGCACCTATAATAGTGGCAGATAAATCACTTCCACCCCTACCCAAAGTAGTTATATTTCCATCTTTGTCTTTTGCTATAAATCCGGTAACAATTGGAATTGAGTTAGAAATGCCTTCTTTATAAGGATTCAAATGATTCGGTATATTTGTCCAAACCTCATCCAACAATTCTGCAGACATAAAATTACTATCGCTTACGATTCCAATATCCCATGAATCATAAAAAGTTGCAGGAATTCCAATTTTTTCTAGATATGACGCCATAATTCTTACAGACAAACGTTCTCCAAAAGAAACAAGATAATCTCGCGTCCGTTTTGTAAGCTCACGTATCATCGAAATTCCTGTTAGAAGTTGATTTAGTTCATTCAACAGTCCATTTACACACTCGCCATCAATTTCTAAAACTTTGATTGTATCTAAATGCAATGTGGCTACATTTTTAATATCAACATTGCCTTTTACTGCTTCATCAGCGGCATCCAATAAAAAATCTGTTGTTTCACCCATTGCCGATAATATTACAACTGGTTTTTCATCTCGATAAGCTTTAATTATTGAAGCGACATGTTTGATTCTATCTGCATTGGCAACAGATGAACCGCCAAATTTCATTGTTATCATAATTCTATGAATATACTTTTTTTTGTATACTTATGCAATTGGAGTAAAGTCAACTTTTTGAGTCGGAATATCAATACTGGCTACTTTAATATTTAATTTATCATTAAGCTTCAAATCACTAAAATTTTTCATCATAGTCTGCATATCCAATTGCGGAATTAACAGAATAACATCACTTCCACGTGTATCAATACAAACTGATTCAAAAACCAAATCTGGATTTTGCAACAGATAAATCAACTTCCAATGTGTCTCACTTAAACGAGAAGCTTTTTTTGCCGCAAGAGAGGCCGCATCACCCGCAGAAATTCTTTCAAGCATTTCATCTTTCTGTAAAATCTTCCGCCCGTCCAAAAATGCCCTTAACTGCTGATGTGCTATCAAATCTCCGTAACGGCGGAGCGGACTTGTTACCTGACTATAAAATGACAACCCAAGCCCAGAATGAGGAGATGGTGTAATTCCAACACTTCTTTTTCTCATACATTTTATTAATGCAAATTGACCAGCATAACCATCAGGAAGATTCTTTGGAATTTCTGAGGCTTCTTGACTCACATAAGGAAACGGAATCTGATTTTTAAATGCAAATTTTGCAGCCCCTTCACCAGCTAACAGCATCATTTCACAAATCATTGAATTTGACTCATAATGAACGTCCGGAACTATAGATACTTTTTTTGTATTTTTATCAACATCAATATGAACTTCTGGCATTGTAATTGTCACAGAATGATTTTTCGCTCTTCTTTCTACATTTTTCTTAGCAATGTCAAACAATGGTTTTAATTCAGGAGAATCTTTCAATTCATTTGCCTTTTCATAAGACAATCTTTTTACTTTGATTTTAGTCTTCAATACAGAACAATCATCAATTGAACAATCTTCATTCAGTTTTATTCTAAAAGACAAAGCCGAACTTTCTTCCTTTAATCCAAGTGCATAATCTTCCAAACAATTCTCGCATAACATACGACTTGCACCCTCAGGGATATATAAAGTTGTACCTCTATTTCTTGCAGCGATATCTATTGAACTTCCTGGCATTACAGAAGATGAAGGATCAGCAATATGAACCCATAAATAAGTTCCATCAAAAGCAACAGCATCATCAGGATCTGTTGAATATTCGCTATCTATTGCATATGAAAAACCCGGAACTTCATATCTATCCTCTTCAGGCATAGACGACAATCCTTCTTTTGCAGAATCGAACGAAAAGCCAAACCTTGTCGGATAAGGATTTTTAGTTATATCCCAGATTCCCGTTTCAATTAATAATTTATGAGCTTTTTCAATACTTTGACCATAACCTATCTCTTGAAGTGTTTTTGATTTATCAGTTTTGCATAAGGCAAATGCTTCAACATCGCCCATATATTTTGAATCTTGCGGCTCAAGTTTTTTATTTTTTAATCTTTCAATAAAAGCATTATGAATTTCAACTTCATGTTCTTTTTCATAATTTTTTTTCTTTTCTTCTTCTATAGCTTCCAAAGATTGTGGAACAAAATATATTGATTCTTTCTTTTCTGGAATCAATTTAAATTCATATGATTTATTCAAAGCTTGGTAAAAACACCAACTTTCTTCTCCATTCAATCCATTCAGTGCCAAATCAGCTATTTCATTAATAGAAATTGGAGACGTTGCTGTTTGTTCATCAGAAACTAACAGTTCATACGCCTCTTGTATTTGATGTGAGAATCCATCATTTTGATAAGCAAGAACATCTTCCAAAGAACTGACCGGTCTCTTATGAAGCAAAACGATATCCTTTTCTCTAACCTTCAATTCCGCATATTGTGCTTTTTTTCCACTAGGCGTAGCCATTGCAGTACAAAATCTTATTAAATATTTATCACTATCAACACTAATGACAATTGCACATTGATTTTTATAGATTACTAAACTCTTTTCAGATAACATAAAATAAATTATATACAAAAAAAACGCGTTATAGAATAACTACAACGCGTTTTTTTAATAATTACTATTTATTAGAAATTACCATTTCTTTTCAATTGAATCACAAATATTTACTTCACCTTCATCAAAAGAGAAGAATTTTGCTTTTGCCATATCAGGAATAAAGTTTACTGAATCACCAAGACGGAATTCAGCACTTGCAGTTGTCTTAGCAATAATGCTCTGTCCTTTATTTGATACTAAATAAAGGTGTGTTTCAGCTCCAAGTGGTTCTTTGTTAGTAATTTTCATCTGCATATCATCTTTAGCAACTGGTTTGTCTGTGTATTTCAAATCTTCTGGACGAATACCGAAAGAAACTTCTTTTCCAATGTAATCTTTCAAAGCTTTTGACTGTTCATCAGTTGGTGTAATTTCAAAAGATCCTTCATCACAGATAATTTTTCCATTCTTTTCAAGAACTTTTACAGTCAAGAAATTCATTGGAGGTGTACCAATAAATCCAGCAACGAATTTATTAATAGGATTATTGTATAGATATAATGGAGCACCAATCTGCTGAATAACACCGTCTTTCATAACAACAATCTTTGTACCAAGAGTCATAGCTTCTATCTGATCATGAGTTACATAAACCATAGTAGCTTGAAGTCTGTTATGAAGATCAGCCAATTCTGAACGCATTGTTACACGAAGTTTTGCATCCAAGTTTGATAAAGGTTCATCAAATAAGAATACTTTTGGATTACGAACAATTGCACGACCTACAGCAACACGCTGTCTCTGTCCTCCAGAAAGAGCCTTTGGCTTACGATCTAGATACTGAGTAAGGTCAAGCTGTCTTGCAGCATCACGAACACGGCGATCAATTTCACCTTTGTCCATTTTACGGATTTTAAGACCGAATGCCATGTTATCATAAACTGTCATATGTGGATAAAGAGCATAGTTCTGGAAAACCATAGCGATATCACGATCCTTTGGAGGAACATCATTCATCTCTACACCATCAATATAAAGCTTACCTTCTGTAATGTCTTCAAGACCAGCAATCATTCTAAGAGTTGTTGATTTTCCACATCCAGATGGTCCTACGAAAACACAGAATTCCTTGTCTTCAATTGTGATATTAGCATCAGTTACAGCACGTACATTGCCTTCGTAAACTTTACCAATACCTTTTAGTTCTACTTTTGCCATTTATTTGGCCTCCCTTGGGGTTATATTATTGATTATATTTTAAGATAGATAGAATTAGAAGTCAAATAAAAAAAAAGATTTTACTAATAATTATTTAAAAAAGCCTATAAAAATAGGAACTAGTAAAACAAAAAGGATTTCTATCAACAAAGAAGGTAAAAAATACGCAGTTTTAATCTTTTTTAAGCCAATAAGATTGATTCCTATCATTACAATAATAGCTCCTCCACAAGCAGAAACTTCAGTTATTAAAGTCTCAGAGACAAATGACTGCAATACGCCCGCCAACAATGTTAATGCACCTTGATAAATAAAAATCGCTACTACTGAAAAAGCTGTTCCAACTCCCATTGCAGCAGCATAAGAAATTGCTATAAATCCATCAAGAATTGATTTTGTAAAAATAATTGTATAATCTTTTTCCACCCCGGCTTTAAAAGATCCAACTATTGCCATTGCACCAACACAGAATAAAACAGAAGAATTCAAGAATGCATATGCAAAATTCTTTTTGGGATTTAAATTATTATCATGTCTATAAAAGATTCGTTGCAAAAAATTTCCAAATTTCAAAATTTTACCATCGATATCCCAAATATAACCCAAAATGCCACCAATTATCAGCGAAAGTGCAAGATATACTATATTTACATATTTGAAAGCCATCTGTAAGCCTAAAACTATAGTTATCACACCTGCAGCAGTTTGAATAATTGATGATAATTCTTCTGTAAATTTTTTTGAAAACAACAAACCAACTATCGAACCTAGAATAACAGCACCACAATTAACAAAAACAGCTAACATTTTTCCCTTCTATCTATAAAATCACTCAAACAAATCAATCTCTTACATTAAATCAAACAGAAAATATCGGTATTTTTAATTTAATAAAATTAATTTTTTACAAATTTAAATAAAAAAAAGCTGCCATTAAAATAAATAGCAGCTTTTCGTGCGGAGAACCTGACTTGAACAGGCACGGATTACTCCACAAGCACCTCAAGCTTGCGTGTCTACCAATTCCACCATCCCCGCAGAATGAAAATATTTTACAACATTCAAGATTATCCTGTCAATAGCCATAAATGCTGTATTCATAATTTAGTTGTAATTATTAAACCCATCAGCTTTTATCTGAAAGTGACTAAACTCCATACTAAAACTTGCTCTTCCTTGTGTTACAGAACGAAGATTTGTTGAAAAACCAAACATTTTTGCCATAGGAGCCTGAGCATGAATTATTTCACCAGAAACTTTTGAATCTTGCCCCATAATACTTCCACCCCTTTGACTCAATTGACTTCCCGCAGGTCCTACAAAATCTTTTGGACAAGTTATATCAACATTCATAACAGGTTCAAGAATCACAGGAGATGCAAGATTGCAAACTTTATCAAAAGTTGCTGCCGCACATGCTTCAAATGCAAAAGAAGTTGAAGTGAGTTCGTTATAGTCAATTTTAGTTGTCTTTACAATTATATCAGTGCATGGATAGCCATAATTTATTCCAGATGACAAAGACGACATAATAGAACTTTCTATTGCGTCAATAATCTCTTGAGGAATTTCGCTATGCTTTGCAACACATTCATACTGATTTCCTTGTCCTTGTTTATTTGGGTCAACACTCAAAGTAATTCCAGCAGTATTTTCTTTTCCGCCCAAAAC
>JAAZCS010000042.1 GCA_012513125.1 Treponema sp.
AAGTGATTGATGAATGGATTTTCAAGTACGAAAATCAGCGTCCTCATGAAGGTTTAGGATTCTTGACACCTAAGCAATTTGAGAATAATTTCTATTTGTCAAATCATTCTCTTGTGTCCTAAATGTAGTGAGTACGAACATTATTCTTTATTAATTTTTATAAGTGTAATAAAATGTTCGTGAGTTGAACATTCAGAGAGTTCAAACGGATCATTTAACATAGTAATAGAGCAGGATAGTAATGGATCAGGACTTAGCGACTTTACAAGTGATTTCGGAAACATTAAAAGAAGATCCTCAGACCAGTCAGAGAACTTTGGCTAAAAAGGCAAATATGTCTTTAGGAATGATGAATGCAATCCTTGGTCGATTTGTTGAACGTGGTTGGATTATGTTGTCAAATGTAAATGGTCGTAAGCTTGCTTATGCCCTTACTGCTGAGGGAATTACCGAACTTGCAAATCGTGGTAAGAAATTTGCTTTGCGGACATTCAAGTTGGCAAATGTTTACAGTGAGACTTTTTGTAAGAAATTTCTAGAAGCAAAGGCTGACGGTAAAACAAAGGTCGTTTTGTATGGCGATAGTTATATAAAGTTTATTATTAAATATGCTTGTAGTGAAGTTGGTATGACCTTTGAACATAGGGAAACGACAGCAAAAATCTTAACTGATGAAGTTTGTCTTGCTGGTGAATTGAATGATGATGATGTTCAAAAACTATTGATAAAAGCAGGATGCTTTAGTTTAGTAAATATGGTACAGTATATAAAATAACGATTTTTATTTGAATTAGGAGTTTTTTATTATGCAGGCATTAATGTTAGCAGCAGGAATGGGAAAGAGATTAGGTCGTTATACTCAGAATGGTACAAAGTGTATGGTGCAAGTAAATGGAAAGGCACTTATTGAGTATGCAATTGAAGCCTTAGTAAAAGCAAACATAAAAAAATTTGTACTTGTGGTCGGATATAGAAGTGAGGTATTAAAAGAATACTTTTCTTCAAGATTCAATGAATCTAATCTGAATGGTATGAAAATTGAATATATTGAAAACCCTGTGTATGATAAGACAAATAACATTTATTCATTGTGGTTGGCAAAGGATCAACTACTAAATGATGATACAGTACTGCTTGAAAGTGATGTTATTTTTGATGAAAAAATTTTATTTGATATTATTAAAAATCCAGAAAAGAATTTTGCTATGGTATCAAGATTTGAACCATGGATGGATGGAACTTGTACACTTCTTGATGAAGAAAAGAATATTGTTGGTATGCTAGATAAAGCTCATTTCAAATGGTCAGATATCAATGAGTATTATAAAACTGTAAACATCTATAAACTTTCAAAAGAATTTTCTACCCAGTATTATATTCCATTTCTTGAAGCATATCAGAAGGCGTTCGGTAAAAATGAATACTATGAAACTGTTTTAAAAGTTTTAACATTCTTAGGAAGTGGAAATTTAAAAGGATTTGAAGTTCGTGGCGATCAGTGGTATGAAATCGATGATCCTGCTGACTTAGCTATTGCAGAAAACAGATTTGCTCCAACTGCAGAAAAGCTT
This sequence comes from Treponema sp., assembly GCA_012513125.1. Taxonomy (GTDB): domain Bacteria; phylum Spirochaetota; class Spirochaetia; order Treponematales; family Treponemataceae; genus Treponema_D. The sequence goes on from JAAZCS010000042.1 coordinate 1,572, forward strand.
AGACTGATGGAAAATAGATATGGTGGATATTGGAGATTCCCTCAGATTGTTGATTTTTGTTATCTTGTAAATCCATTTTTCCCACCAGCAAAACTTGAAGATGAGTTAAAGAGTAATTTTGGGGTGCTTCTTAGAGCTTATCCAAGTGGTGCAAAACAGCAGAATCTTCTTGCAGGAAAAATATTTAATATTCTTCCTGAACATATTGTAGTTGGTAATGGTGCTGCGGAATTGATAAGTTCATTCTGTTCAATGGTTACAGGGAAAACTGCTATTCCATATCCAACATTTAATGAGTATCCTGCACGTTTTTGTAATTCTGAAACTGTAGAAATTTCTGTGAATAGAGATACTTTTGAATATACCGTAGAAGATATCTTAAAGGTTGTAGATTCTGAAAAAGATATTCGCTATACTCTTATTGATGAAGAAATTATTACAAAATATCCAAATCTCGTAATCATAAAATCTATTAGTAAGAGCTATGGTGTACCCGGTTTAAGATTAGGAATACTTGTAAATCAGGATGCTGCTTTAATTGATAAAGTTGCTAAGAACAATTCGATTTGGAATATTAATTCGTTCGGTGAATACTTCCTTCAGATTTTTGATAAATATAAAGGTTTATATAAAGAGCTTGTGATAAGCTTGCTGATGAACGTATTCGTTTTGCTAATGAACTTTCGAAAATTCCTGGAATTAAAGTTTACCCAAGTCAGGCAAATTATTTGTTGTGTGAGTATTCTGGAAAGATGAATATTACAGAATTAACAGAAAAATTGCTTGAGGATCATAATTTGCTTGTAAAAAATCTTGTACGAAAGCAGGTCTTTGAAGGCAGAAATTTTATGAGAGTTGCTGTAATTGAACCTGAAAATAATGATTTATTGGTAGGTGCATTAAATCAACTGACTCAACCGAAGGCTAATTGAGGAAATAAATGAAATTTAGTAAGCATGCGATTTTTACTAATATGATATGGCGTTTTCTAGAACGTACTGGTGCACAAGTTGTTGTATTAATTGTTTCCATCGTACTGGCACGCCTATTATCCCCTGAAGATTATGGAACAGTTGCTTTAGTATCTGTATTCATTTCAATAATGAATGTTTTTGTTGATAGTGGTTTGGGAACAGCATTAGTACAGAAAAAAAATGCTGATAAT
>JAAZCS010000043.1 GCA_012513125.1 Treponema sp.
AAAAAGACTCATAATCGTTTTGATTGTTCCACAATTCTTCTTGATTCTCGTTTATAAGATATACTATTTTCATTAACATTACCCTTTATAGAAAGTTATTAAATTCTCTTCTTTCCGCCCCGCGCAGCGTGAACATAACATTTGCTTAACCTGCGAGGCGTAATGGCGCGATTCTTGCCGAGGAGCGAAGCGACGACTAGCAAGAATCGTGACATAGCCGAGTCAGGTTGAAGCAGTTGTTAGAACGTTCCTAGTTTCTCTTTGCATTAACCATATTTGAAGTAGTCATATTGTTTACAAATGATTGATAAGCTATTTTTTTAGAGAAATATTTGTTTCCAAATGTATCGATTACCAGTAACCTTACTTTCTTATTTTGACTTATTTTTTGAGTAATGCAGCGTTGAATTCCGCTAATTTCAAATTGGCCTTTTTTAATTTCTCCACTCTTTATGGGAGTCCGTAAATTAGGATTACTTCCTACTTCGGTTAATGTTTGTGTTTTACCATATTGAGTTTGGACTTTTTTTCCACAAAAAAACAAAAGCACATCTTTGATATTTACTTCAGAATTTCCAACATTTGTAATTTCAAAAGTAATTAATGGGAACACTGGCCCTTGTCCCAATATCGATTGAACCCAGGCTTGAGAAAAGGAAACTTTAATCTTAATTTTACCACGATGGTTTGTATTATTTTTTACTAAATATGCTATACCCTTAAAAACAAATCCAATAATTACAATTCCAACACCTGATAATAACCACTCCTTGTTATCACTAAGAAATTTTACTATTCCTTTTAGAAATTGAAACAATTTACGACCTCCGTTTAATTATCAATTCAAATATTGGTTAAATTCACAAAGCGATTTTTTATGCTATTACAAAGCCATAATAAATATGAAATATTCCCAATTATAATTGAACCTTTATCTATTTATGTAACAACAGCTAATTTCTTTTACTTTATAACGATTTTTTTTGACAATTTCTTACTAAAAAAGTTAACGGACATTTGTATTATCTTGAATATTTTTCAAATTTTTTGATATTTATTATCGTTCTAACATTTGCTTAACCTGTGGTTTCGTGCCTGTAGGGCTTGGCGCATTTTGTGCGTTAGGAGCGAAGCGACAGCACAAAATGTGACAAAGAAAGCATCAGGTTGAAGCAGTTGTTAGAAATCTTCATCTTCTTATTTTTTCAGGAATCCATAATTCCAATTCACTGCTTCCCTTTGGAATTAATCTTCCTCTATTTTCTTTTCCTAATTTTATTTTTTCAATTATAGGATGTTCTGGTTTCACTCTATTTTTTGAATTTTCTTCATAAAAATCACATGCACCAGTCAAGCCCCATGCTCCAAATCTTAAACACATATCTTTAATTATATTTGCGGAATCCTCAAAAACAAAATCTCCAAAATGGACATTAGTACTCCATAGTGCACCTAATCCATTTTTATCGTTCTCAAATATAGCTTTTATATTTGAGGTGCATCTCTGGATCCAATAAGGCCAATTAATTACTTCGATTCCAGTTTTATCTTCGACTGTTTTCTTTTTTTCAAATGGATGTTTTTTTGGTGGACCATATCTTGTTATTGAGAAATGATGCGGACCATCAAACTCGATATATTTAGTTATCCCATTAACTGAAATTTTAAAATCCATAGAATATCTGCCAATTTTCTCTTGAGTAAATACTGTAGAATTAGGATAGGCAATTTTAATTAAGCTTTTTAGGATCAATTCATCAAGACTTGTCTTTGCAGGCGGAATAGCATTTGGTATTTTATTATCATACCATAATTTCATGAGCTTGATTTCATCAATAACATCAAAACCATTTATTGTTTCAAATTTAACAGAAGATAAATCAGAAATCTCTATCGCCAAAAGCTGTGCAATATCTTCTTTAATTAAATATGATCCAACTGTTTTATCACTATCATTAAGTTTGAATATTCCTTCACCTTTACCCAAAATAGTCATTTATATTTCCCTTTTCCGCCGCGCGCAGCGTCTTTCTAACATTTGCTTAACCTGTATTTTCGCGCCCGCAGGGCTTGGCGCATTTTGTGCGTCAGGAGCGCAGCGACAGCACAAAATGTGACAAAGAAAATATCAGGTTGAAGCAGTTGTTAGAGAATTTATTTTATTCCATATTTCTTTAGCTTGATAACAAGCTAACATACAGTACTAAAAACTTCTAATTTTTATAATGTACAAATTAATTATTTGATCTATTTACTATCTTCATCAGTAAGATGATACTCCATTGGAGTAAATTTTATTCCATTAATTATTTGTTCTATATTTGTGTCGATAAAACCAATTTTATGGTAAAACGGAATCCCGTAAGGCGACGAATTTACGGTAATTTAATTTTCTTTTTTAACAATATTCTTAAATTCTTCTACAAACTTATAAAATAATTGAGTTGCAATACCTTTTCTTTGATACTCTTTTTTTACAAAAAATAAAGTTATATGGTTTTCATTCCTTATAACAATAATTCCAACTAATACATTGGAATCAAATGCACCAAATGTTTTATTTCTTTCAGAAATACATGCTTCTTTGAACGAAGCATTATCAATAATATCCTTCTTAAATTGATTTATTCCATTTATGTCATAATCAGGTGCTTCAAATTCTAAAAATGTTTCCCATGTTAATTTAATTACTTCATCAAACTCATTTTTTGTAGTTTTTCGTATTTTAATATTCATAATATCCTTTTGCATTTAGCTTATTTTTTCTTCCCGCGCCGAAGGCGTGCGTCTAACATTGTTTTAACCTGCAAACGGGCTTGACCCGTTTGTCAGCGTTGAAAATTGTGTTAGGCGATTATTTTACTTTCACACTTTTTTCATAAAGATACTCAGGACATATATCAAGCTTCTCGTTCCACATTACTGTATGGTGATGAACTTTTGCTGTCATAAAATAATTTATATCATGCAGGGGTTCATTTATTTTATCAGCCAATAAAGGTGTAAAATCAAAAATTCTTTTTTTACCACCTTCAAAAGTAAGCAATAATTTATAGTCTTTTGTTGGTTCTACATTTATTACAGCCCATTTCATATAAATCCTCCTCATACAAGTGGAGCAATATCTCGTAAATCCATTTTCTTTGTTGCCAGTTCCCAGTTTTGCAGCAATTCATCCTTATGAATTTCACATCAAGCTAGAATCAAGCGAAGTTTGTTTTTAGGCATTTTACCTTCAGTCTTTTTACATTTATGTATATCTATTACGCATTCCAAATCGCCATAAAAAACGTGAACGTGCGGTGGATTGTGCTCACGACCATTGTTATACATATAAACTGAAAGACCATAAAATTCGCTTATTGTTGGCATTTTTCATACTCCGTATGTCATATTATACTGTATTATTTCTATATAAGCAGTATAAAAAAATCAAGGTTGGCTGGATTTTTATAGCTCCAAATCATCTTGCATTTTACTAATTCGTTCTCTGGAAATTTGTGCGGAAAGATCATTATTGGAATAAGTAATCATCACCACTTGTGAAATATTATATCCATAATTGTTTTTGACTCTTAATAATTTAAAAACGATTTCGATTGTAGAAGAATAATACTTTATGAAATTTAAATATTCATTTCCATTTTGTGAACCTTTATTTGAATCATCAAATTTCCCGTATGTATCTGTTGTTTTTACTATCAAACCTTTTACTTTTTCAGATGAACAATCGTCATAAACTATTCGCCCAATATACAATTTTCCATTTCCAAAGAAGAAAATTCTTGTTGCTCCATTTGTATCTAAATAATATAGTTCATCCCCATCATCATTTGTACCTTGAGAATATGCTTCTGGATATTTTTCCTCCAGTTCTTTTACAGAACATCCCCAGTTGAGTCCATAATACTCAGTATTAATTTTATCAGCTCCTGAAACCTGTGCAAATACTTGCATTGAAATCAAACACAATAAAAAGACTATTAATTTTCTCTTCATAAAATCCTCCTTCAGATTTTATTCTTTGTGATTAAAAAATGATGGAGGACCATACCTATTAACAATAAGCGGGCCAATGGCCCGTCCGCCTAACTAGCGTTTTAAACCGTAAAAACGGTTTTGCGCAATGCGCAAAATTGGCGCAAAAGTTGCGGTGCCGTAAAGGCACGAAAAGCAACTTTTGTGACAAAGTTTTTATCGGTTTTGAAAACCATGTTAGGTTTTGTTCTTACTTATCATCATAATGATTTTTACATTGTATTATTTTAATGAGTCCGTCTTCTATTTTATAGACTAATCTATTTTTCTCATCGATTGTTCTTGACCAATAACCACTCAAATTTTCTTTCAATGGCTCTGGATGTCCAATGCCATTATTACCATTGCGTTCTATATCAGCAAGAAGTTGATTTATTTTCTTTAATGTCTTTTTATCCTGCATTATCCAATAGGTATAATCAGCCCATGCATCATCTGAAAAATCTTTGTGCATTGTTTACACCTCTACGAGTTCATGTATAGAATGCTGTCCATTTTCCATTTGCTTTCTCGAATGTTCCAAAGCATTCATATTTTTTTCTGAATAAAAAGAGTTATCCTGAATAATTTCAAATGGAATTTTATGTTGAATAAGTGTCTGTTTTAGAAAAATACGTATTGCTGTGGTTGTATCCATTCCAATGGATTCAAAAAAAGCATCTGCATCTTGTTTTAGAGCTGTATCGACTCTTGTTTGAACTACTGCCATTTTCATACATTACCTCCGTTAATAATAATATAATACAAAAGTAATGAAAAAGCAATACTTAATACAAAAAAAAGGCGGGCTTGCCCACCGTAGAAATCCAGACAAGCTTGACTTGGCTGGATTTATTCCTTTTATTCTACAGTTAATCTGTTAATTCGTGATTGATGTAGTATAATGCCAAATGTCATAGACATTAATGGAGCCCAAAAGTCTGGTTCAACATTATGTCTTCTTTCAATTGTACTTAGATAGGTTGAAATTTTATAATTCCACCAAAGACCATAAATACCAAATGTAAGAATTAAATACAACAGATTTAATGGTGCACTATCAATGGATTCATATTTCAATTCCTGAATGGTTTCTTCAGTTACCTTGAACCACCATACGATTCCATAGATACCTAATGTGATTAAAGTTAAGAAAATTCATAACGGTATAGAGCGTTTTTTCATAAAATCCTCCTAGATTTTATCTTTTGTCATTCAACGAATGACTTACAGAGAAAAAATGTCGGAAGATTTACCTTACTGACAGCAAGTGGCGCTGTGCGCCATCAACCTAACATCTTTTATCCAGATCTTGATAAAATTATTTGGAGTGTTGATTTTCTATGATGGAAAATAGGTTAATACTTATTAACATGAACAAATTTCAAGAACGATAAGCTCATACCTAAGACTTCCAATAAACAACTCTTCTATCTATTATAAACCTATCCGGCTTCCCGTCAAGCAATATGTTCGTACTCACTACATTTAGGACACAAGAGAATGATTTGACAAATAGAAATTATTCTCAAATTGCTTAGGTGTCAAGAATCCTAAACCTTCATGAGGACGCTGATTTTCGTACTTGAAAATCCATTCATCAATCACTT
>JAAZCS010000044.1 GCA_012513125.1 Treponema sp.
GGAAGTGCCGACAATGCTAAATCTTATGGAAAAAACATATATCAAAAGAAAATAGATTTAGGAACAACATTAAATATTGATAACACCATATTATCTGATGAACAAATAATTAGTGCTATAAACAATATTCCTGATAAAAGTTATTTTAATAATTTATCAAAAAAAGAAGCTATAAATAAAATACTAAAAAACGAAAATAATACAAGTAAAAACATTGACTTTGTTAAAGAAATGAATAAAAGTATTGACCCTTTAGATGATGAATTATATTACAAATCTTATAAAAATATAGGTTTTGATAGTATTTCTGATGAAAAACTTGATGAATATATAATTTTAAATGGAAAAGGAATAAAAGATACATCTAAACCTATAAAATCTATATCTCAAGCAGATCAAATTGTAAAAGATATACCTAAAGAAACTAAAACAGATGATGTTATTAGAACTAAACCTTTAACTGAAACAATTCAACAAAACATTGAAACCAATAAAACAAGTAAAGACACTAAAAAACAAATTATTAATTCTAAAACGGGCGAAGCATATACACTTAATAAACCAAAAGAAACCAAAATGACTGGCAACTTTTATAGAAATATAAGAAGTTTGTTTGACGAGAAGAGTGCCAAAAAAATTACAGGAGATTTTGACCAAGCAAAACTAGACTATATTAAAAGAAATAATCAACTTGCTAATGAGTTATTTAAACGTACTAAACAATATAACATTAAAAAAGGTTCTAAAGATAGTGCTTTAGTTCAACAATATGGAGAAGGAATAATAACTTTAGAAGAATTAAAACAAAAAACTAAAAATTGGAAAAACGTAGTTGAGTTTGATAAATGGTTTAGAACAAACTATGATGCTTTTATCGACAATATAAATAATGTAAGGAAAAGCATATATCCAAATGTGGAAAAATCTATTGCAGAATACAAAGAAAAATTACAAAAAACTTATTCTCAAATAGAAGAATTATCTAAAGACACTCAAAAAAACGCCAAAAGAATTATAAAATTAAAATTAAAAGCGAATTCTTATGAAACCATATTGGAAAACGATGAACTTTTGCGAAACAAAAGAGTAGTTAAAAGAAAAGATTATTATAGGCATTTTCAAGAAATGTCGCAAGGCTTAGGAGCATTACAAAACATAATGTCAACAAGTTCCGATATACCAGCACAAATGGTCGGAGTAAGTGATTTTACTAAACCAAACACAAAGTTTTCAACCATTGCGTTAAGAAGAAAAGGAACAAAAACAAAATATGATGCCGTTGGTGGTTTTTTAAACTACATACCAACTGCTAACTATATGATTAGTATTGATCCTCAAATAAATGTACTAAGAAGTTTAACAAAAGATATTCAGCAACAAATGGGAGACGATACTTCTGCTAACAAAGCAATAGAGTTTTTAACAGAATTTACAAATAAATTAGCAGGAAAACAAAACTTTTTAGATAGAGCGGTTACAAAAGTGACTGGTCGTAAAATATTAAAAGGTATTTCGTGGTTAAGTGGCAGAATTAAATCCAACCTTATTTTAGGTAATGCAAGCAGTTCTCTTTCACAAGTTTTAAACTTACCACAAATAGTAGGAAAAATTAAAAGTCCAAAATTACTTTTAAACGGTTTTAAAGATAGTTTTTCAAAAACAGACTATTCAAAAAGTCAATTTATAACAGAAAGATACGAAAGTGATATATTAAGTCAATTTGACGAAGGAGTATTAAAAAAACCTAAAAAGTTTGCACTTTGGATGCTTGAAGCTTTAGATGAAAAAGTTACTAAAACGGGGTGGAATGCTTTTTATAGAGAAGCCATAAACAAAGACATAAAAAACCCAGAACAATATGCAGACGATAACATACGAGATATGGTAGCTGGTCGAGGCATTGGAGAAATAACAATGCTTCAAGAAAGTAAAGTAATTGGTTTAATAGCTCCGTTTACAGTTGAAGTTGGTAATATGAACACTGTATTAAAAGGAATGTTAAAAGACAAAAAGTTTTTAGACTTATTTATTACATTTGTTGTTGCAAGACTATTAAATGAGGGAATAAAACAAATAGGAGGCGGCGGTTCAACTATCGATCCAATTAAAGCAGTGTGGGAAGCCACAACGGAAAAAGATTTAACAATGCTTGAAAGATTTGGTAGAATAGCAGGAGAAATTGCTTCCAACATACCAATGGGGCAAGTTTTGGCAACGCTTTATCCAGAATACGGAACAGATTATTTGCCAACAAGAAAACAATTATTTGGAGATAACGATCCAACAAGATTTGGGACAGGAAGTATGTTTTCAAAAGCGTTTTCAAGTCCTGTAACGACTTTAGTTACACCTTGGGGAGGAGCACAATTTGAGAAAACTATTAAAGGTTTATCAATGTTTGAAAAAGCAGTTCCCGGTTCATACAATAATAGTGGTAAATTAAGATTTCCGGTAGAAGACACACCAATTAAAAAAATACAATCAGCTTTATTTGGGGAATATGGAACATCTGAAGCAAATGAATATTTTGACAAAAACAGAAGACCATTATCTGATACTCAATTAAACGAGTTAAAATATTCAGATAACATAAAAAGAGATTATGAAAAAATAATGAAAATAAGAGAGGAGAACAAAAAATAATGGCATTAACAAAATTCACTGATGATGTTGAAATAATTCAAGCATTATCAAACACACCAAACGCAACAGAAGGTCTAACAGCAGACCAATTAAAAGCAAAATTTGATGAAGCAACAGGCAAGATTAAAACTTACATCAATGATACATTAACCGCAGAGGTAGACACAAAAATTGACGCAGTAGAAGATGTAATAGAGGCAGTAGACACAAGAATTGACACAGTAGAAAAAACATTGTCAGAAGAAAGCTCTGGGTGGGTGAAGGCAGAAGAAACTTGGACTTACGCTAGCAGCAATACAATCACTGTACCAGCAGGAGGATTATTAAAATATGCGAAAGGCGATAAGTTAAAATTAACACAAGGAACAGTTAAATATTTTTATATTATCAAAGTTGCAGACACACTATTAACAATCACGGGAGGTTCAAATTACCCATTAACTAGCGACACTATAA
>JAAZCS010000045.1 GCA_012513125.1 Treponema sp.
AATATATGGCAAGAAATACAAGTTTAGATAAAACAAGAAACTTTGGTATTATGGCACATATTGATGCTGGTAAAACAACATGTACTGAACGTATATTATTTCATACTAAAAAAATTCATAAAATTGGAGAAACTCATGATGGAGCTTCTCAAATGGATTGGATGGAACAAGAAAAAGAAAGAGGTATTACAATAACAAGTGCTGCAACAACAGCATATTGGAAAGGATACCGTTATAATATTATTGATACCCCAGGGCACGTAGATTTCACAGTAGAAGTACAAAGAAGTTTAAGAGTTTTGGATGGTGCAGTAACATTACTTGATGCTCAAGCAGGAGTTGAACCTCAAACTGAAACAGTTTGGAGACAAGCAAGTGAATATAAAGTTCCAAGAATTATATTTATTAACAAAATGGATAAAATGGGAGCAGATTTCCAATTTAGTTTAAAATCAATTGACTCAAGATTTGGAGTTAATGCAAAACCTATTGAATGGCCAATTGGAGCAGAAAGTGAATTTAATGGAGTAATAGATTTAGTTACAATGAAAGCATATCATTATGATGGAAATGCTGAAGAAAACTATACTGAAATTGAAATTCCATCAGAATTATTAAATATTTGTGAAGAAAAAAGAAATGATCTTTTAGAAGCGGTAGCAGAATTTGATGATGAACTTATGGAAAAATATCTTGAAGGAGAAGAAGTTTCAATTGAATTAATTAAAAAAGCAATTAGAAATGGAGTTCTTCAAGCAAAATTCTTTCCAGTTATGTGTGGAACAGCTTTAGGAAATAAAGGAGTAAAATTACTTCTTGATGCTGTAATAGACTATTTACCATCACCACTTGATATTGCAAGTGTAGATGGAACAAACTTAAAAGGAGAACCTGAACAAAGACATGTTGATGACAAAGAACCATTTGCAGCATTAGCATTTAAAGTTATGACAGATCCATTTGTTGGTAGATTGACATTCTTTAGAGTTTATTCAGGACATCTTGAAAGTGGAAGTTATGTTTTAAATAGTACAAAAGATGTAAAAGAAAGAATAGGAAGAATCTTACAAATGCATGCTAATGATCGTACTGAAATATCAGAAGTATATACAGGAGATATAGCAGCAGCAGTAGGACTTAAAAATACAACTACAGGTGATACATTATGTGAAGAAAAGAAACCAATTATTCTTGAAGCAATTGAAGTACCAGAACCAGTTATTGAACTTGCAATTGAACCAAAATCAAAAACAGATCAAGACAAAATGGGAGTAGCACTTCAAAAATTAGCTGAAGAAGATCCAACATTTAGAGTAAGAACTGATGTTGAAACAGGTCAAACAATAATTGCTGGTATCGGTGAATTACATCTAGATGTTTTAGTTGATAGAATGAGAAGAGAATTTTCAGTAGAAGCTAATGTAGGTAAACCTCAAGTTGCATATCGTGAAACAATTACTCAAGCAGGTGATTGTGAAGGTAAATATATTAAACAATCTGGTGGACGTGGACAATATGGACATGTATGGATTAATTTTGAACAAAACCCAGATAAAGGTTATGAATATGTAGATGCAGTTGTTGGTGGAGTAGTTCCAAGAGAATATATTCCAGTAGTAGATAAAGGTTTACAAGATGCTTTAAAAACAGGTGTTTTAGCAGGATATCCAATGATAGATGTTAAAGCAACATTACATGATGGTAGTTATCATGATGTCGATTCAAATGAAATGGCATTTAAAATAGCAGCATCTATGGCATTAAAAGAAGCAAAAAACAAATGTAAACCAGTTATACTTGAACCAATCATGAAAGTAGATATTGTTGTTCCAGAAGATTTCTTCGGAAATGTTATGGGAGATATAACTGCTAGACGTGGAAAACCACTTTCACAAGAAGCACGTGGAAATGCTATTGCATTTAGTGCTATGGTTCCGCTATCAGAAATGTTTGGTTATGCAACAAGTATTAGATCTAATACACAAGGTAGAGGATCTTTCCAAATGGTACCAGATCATTATGAAGAAGTACCAAAATCAATTGCCGAAGAAATTATTAAAAAAAGTGGCAATTAATTAAAAAAAAGCATCAAACAGTTGAAAAATATTCAAATGTTAGATAAAATAATAGTTATAAATAAAAAAAGGAGGAAATAAAATTATGGCTAAACAAAAATTCGATCGTAGTAAACCACATGTAAATGTTGGTACAATCGGTCACGTAGATCATGGTAAAACAACTTTAACTGCTGCAATATCAAAAGTATTAGCAGGAAAAAATGGAACTGAAATAGTAGATTTCGCAAACATTGATAAGGCGCCAGAAGAACGAGAACGTGGTATAACTATCAATACTGCTCATATTGAATACAGTACAGATAAAAGACATTATGCGCACGTTGACTGTCCAGGGCATGCTGATTATGTTAAAAATATGATTACAGGTGCTGCACAAATGGATGGAGCAATTCTAGTAGTTGCTGCAACAGATGGTCCAATGGCACAAACAAGAGAACATATCTTACTTGCTAAACAAGTAGGTGTACCAAAAATGGTAGTGTTCATGAACAAATGTGATATGGTTGATGATCCAGAATTACTTGAACTTGTAGAAATGGACATTAGAGAACTACTTAACGAATATG
>JAAZCS010000046.1 GCA_012513125.1 Treponema sp.
AAATTTCTATATTCTAATATTTCTTGTAGCTCATATTTAAATTTCGCCATTTTTTATTCTTTTGTAACTAATGGTTTTTCAGAATACTCTTCTTCTGGAATTTCAATTCCTGTCAACGCCGACAACTTATCCAATGTATCTTTCATTGAACACTGCTCTGTTTCTTCTTGTTTCAAAAAATCTTCTATTGCTGAATGTTTATCAATAGCCTCGTCAATTTCTGCATTATTCCCTTTTTGATATATTCCAGTAGTAATCATAGTTTCTCGATCTTGATAAGTAGACATCAACATTCTTACTTTTCCAACTGCTTTTTGTGTTTGTTTTCCAGATACTCTTTTTGAAAGACGACTTATAGATTGAAGAATATCGATTGCAGGATAATGATACGATTGAGCAAGTTTTCTGTTTAAAACAATATGACCGTCCAAAGTTCCCCTAACTTTATCAGTAATGACTTCGTTCATATCGTCTCCGTCAACTAAAACTGTGTAAAACGCTGTTATTGTCCCTTTTTGATTTGTACCAGATCTTTCAAGCAATTTTGGAATCATATCAAATACGCTAGGCGGATAACCTTTTTGAGCTGGTGGTTCACCATTTGCAAGTCCAATTTCCCTTTGAGCTTGAGCAAAACGAGTAACAGAATCCATCATCAGCATAACGTCTTTTCCTTTATCGCGAAAATACTCAGCTACAGTTGTCGCTACTTGGGCGGCACGCAATCGGCAAATGGCAGGCTCGTCGCTAGTAGAAACTACCAAAACAGACCTTTTCATTCCCTCTTCACCTAAATCTCGTTTTACAAAATCAAGAACTTCCCTGCCACGTTCACCAATCAAACCAATTACATTTATATCCGCGTCAGTATTTCTTGCGATAACACTCAACAATGTGGATTTACCTACTCCAGAACCGGCAAAAATACCCAGACGCTGACCTTTTCCAACTGTTAAAAGAGAATCTATTGCTCGAACTCCAGTTGTAATTCTTTTATTGATATCACTTCTTTCATTTGGAGGTGGAGGATTATTTATTGCAGAATAATAAGTTTCAGGCACAAGTTCGCCTTTATCGTCACATGGCTTACCCGACGCATCAATCATTCTTCCAAGCAGATTTATTCCAACTGGAACTTTTAAAATACTGCCTGTAGCAATAACCTCACAACCAATTTCAATACCTTTTGTTTCACCAAACGGTGCAAGTTTTACTTTTTTCCCATCCAATCCAACAACTTCAGCCATTAGCATTGTTTGATTATCAACTTTTACGTTACAAATTTCACCAATAACAGAACGAGGTCCTTCACTTTCAATTTCAAGACCTTTTACACCAGTAACACTACCAACATACTTTATTGTTTCAGCATCTTTTACTGTATCGAGATATTTTGTAAAATTGAACTCACGAACATAGGAAGAACGCATTATAAATCTCCAGAACTATTCATTATTTACAAGCGGATCGGATTTTTTAATATTTTTTAATGGAGAAACTTCTAGTATCTTATTTTCCAATTCATTTAATTGACTGGAAATTCTAGCGTCAATTGCACCAAAATCAGTTTCAACAATACAACCGCCTTTTTCAACAGAACTATCTTCCAGAACAGAAATATTCTTAACGTTTTCAACATGTTGTATAAACTCATTTACGTGAGATGTAGTTAATTTAACATCTTCAAGATTAACTCTTAATATAACATCACATCTGTTTTTAATTTTTTTAAGAGAAGCTAAAACATTTGCCATAATAACGTTTTTCTGATTTTCAGATAGAATTTTTATAACTTTTCTTGACATTAAAATTACAAGTTCAATTATTTGACTTTCGGTATCTTGAAGAATTTCGTCACGCCTTTGCATTACAGCCTCTAGAATTTTATGCATTCTATCGATAAGCCTGTTTACTTCAGCAGTACCTTTTTCGTACCCTTCTTCATGACCTTTATCATATCCTTCCTGATAAGCATCTTTTTGCAATTTATCATATTGCATTTTTGCATCATCAATTATTCCCTGAGCTTCAGCTTTTGCTTTATTAATTATTTCTTGAGCTTCATTTTTAGCATCATTTTTAATAATTAATGCTTGATCTGACTGACGCTTAACTTCCGCAAATGCAGTTTCTTCGGCTTTTTTCACTATGCCGTCCGCAGAAGATTGGGCATCTTGCAACATCTTTTGTTTTTCCTGCTCCCAATTTGTCTTAAATGCTTCTGCTTCACGCCTTAAATCATCAGCCGTAGGACCTTTATATTCTTCTACAACCTCTTCAACATCTTCTTCAATAGGACTGTAATCTTTGTATAGAGAAAGAACAAATTTTTTTTCTGCGCTTTTCGTTTCACCAGGACGGAATACTGATTTTGCCACTTTATTAAACTCCTAAAATTTTTAAGTAACTAACTCATCCTCACCAGAACGTGCAATAACAATATCACCACTGTCTTCAAGACGACGAATAATTGATACAATCTTCTGTTGAGACTCTTCAACATCTTTCAATCTTACAGGTCCCATAAATTCCATATCTTCTTTTAGCATACTTGCAGCACGCTTTGACATATTACGGAATATTTTATCTTGAACTTCAGTATCAACTGACTTAAGAGCTTTTGCTAATTCTTGCTGATCAACATCACGCATAACTTTTTGAATAGCCCTATCATCAAGCATAACAATATCTTCGAATACGAACATTCTTTTCTTGATTTCCTCAGCGAGATCAGGATCATCTTCTTCCAAAGATTCAATAATTGATTTTTCAGAAGAACGATCTACAAGGTTCAAAATCTCAACAATAGCTTCAACACCACCGGCAGCTGTATAATCTTCAGAAGATAATGTTGAAAGCTTTTTCTCTAGAACGCGTTCAACTTCACGAAGAACATCAGGTGAAGTTCTGTCCATTGTAGCTAATCGTTTTGAAACCTCGGCTTGCATATCCTCTGGTAAATTTTGCAAAATAATGGCTGCCTTTCCAGGTTCCAAATAAGCTAGAATCAATGCAATTGTCTGAGGATATTCCTGCTGAATAAAGTTCAACAAATGAGATGGATCAGTTCTTCTAATAAAATCGAAAGGTCTAACTTGTAAAGAACTTGTTAACCTATTAATAATATCGATTGCTTTCTGACTACCAAGTGATTTTTCAAGCAATTCACGAGCATAATCAATACCACCAGTTGTGATAAAGTTCTGAGCATTCATCAATTCTTGGAATTCTTCAAGAACAGCATCTTTAAACTCATGATTTACTTTTTCTTGTCGTGCAATTTCAAAAGTCAATGTTTCAACTTCATCCTCACGCAAATGTTTCATAATTTCTGCAGAAATATCTGGTCCTAATGAAATTAAAAAAATAGCTGCTTTTTGTCTTCCTGTTAAACTTTTATAATCTTTATTTCCTTTTTTTGAAGAACTTGCAGGTTTTAATGAACCTGGTTTCGGAATAATTTTAGGGTTAGCAGCTTTGGGTTTATCTGCTGTTGTTTTATCATCATCAGCCATTTTATTCCTCCATCAACCATGTTCTAATTAGCATAGCAACATCTTCTGGATGTTCTTTTGCCATATTAACTGCATTTTCAAGCAGTTCCATTCGTCTTGTTTCTTCAACAGACATGGTAACTTGCATTCCATCTTCTTGAGCATCCCATAGCCTTTGCTGAGCTGCACGTTGACGCTCTTCAAGAAGACGCTTCTCTCGTTCACGACGTCTTTTATCAATTGCTTTAGAAATCATCCTAAACAATATAAATGAAACTAAAATAACAGCAATTACGATAAATATAAGAATTATAGTGTTTCTTCGTTGAATTGCAGCAAAATACGCTTTATCTTCTGCCTCAAACTCTGCATCTCTATCATAGGCGATATTTGTAACAACTACAGTATCACCACGATTTCTGTCGTAAGCTATTGCACCTCGAATTGATTTTTCAGCTTCACTAATTTCTTCAGGAGTTAATGGAGTATACTGACGTGATAAAGAGCCATCATCAGCTACAACAGGATTTCCAGTTTTTGGATCTTTTATCTTTGTCCATTTTCCATCAAGATTTACTGATACTGATACTTTATCGATTTTTGGAGAAACATTTTCAGTTGTCTGAGTTGTATTAATTACATTATTTTGAGTAACACCTGTTTCAGTTGATTTTCCAATTACATTTGACATATCAGAATAAACAGGAGGTGTTTGACCTTCAACACCGCTTGGACCCTCTGGATTATATCCAGTTCCCTGCCATTCTTTTGTTACAGTCTGTTGCGAGATTGGAAGAGTATCCCTATATTCAGAATCATCATATGGAGTATCAGGATTATCTTTTTTAATCACGATTGGCGAATAAATAGTATAATCGCTTTTCTTTTCAGACATATCCATTTCTACAGTAACAACCATATCTCGACAACGATCTTCTGTATATGTTTTTTGAAAGGCTTTTAAAATTTTTGCTCTTATCTGAACTTCTTGCTTCTGAATAAGCATTCGCTGCTTTGAAATAATATCAACACGATCGCTTTCAGCCATTCCTGCAAAATCATTAATCTGATTACCTTCTGAATCTGAAATAATTAAATTTTCAGCTTTTAAACCTTCAACAGCAGAAATAACAATATCTTGAAGACCTTTAATTTTTGTTCTATTTTGAAGAAAATCACTTGAAGGATTTGTTCTGATAATAACACTTCCTGAAACAGGATTTTGATCAGCAGTAAAAAGCTTATCATCAGGAAGAACCAATGTTACATCCGCCATTTGAATGCCGTCTAAAGTTTCAATATGCATTTGCAATTGTTTCTGTATGATATTCTTTTTCTTTTGATTTTGCTCAGCATCTGTAGTAGACCAACCTCTATCATAATAAGAAGCCCAAGGATCTATACTTGACGGTACTAGATTTTCACTAATAAGGATATCTCTAAGCTTTCTAGCTGTATTTTCATTATCAACAGTAATAATGCCATCAGATGATGTACTTACTTGAATATTTTCTTCAGAAATTCTATCTAAGATTTTTGAAAGAGATGCTTGATCTGTTACAGCCGCATTAAATAATCTAACTGAAGTTGGTTTTGAAGATAAGTTTGCTACTGCAATAATAGCAACTATCACAACAGCGATAATTCCTATTAATATGACTTTTTGTATAGGTTTCCACTTTGACCACAAGTCTCGTACTTTCCCCAATACATTCTTAAGCCATTCGTTCATTGTTCCTCCCACCAGGAGCTTAACACTCTCCTGTGAACGAATTTATAGTAAATATACTTCATCAATATTAACATAGTAATGACAATTTATCAATTAAAACAACGTTTATCATTTATTTATTTTACGAGATTCTAAACTTTTTGATGATTTTATCTTGTAGTTGTAATTTCATTCCAACTGGTAACAACTATGTCTATTACAGTTTGAGCCAAATTTAATGACATACGAGCTTTTGACATTGCAATTGTAACATCATGAATATCTACACTATCTGGATCAGTAATTACTTTTTCTTGAAGATTTGAAACTTCCATCTGCTGGCTATTCATAGTATTCATAGCTTCCATAAGATAATCTTGAAAGGATTTACAAGTTTTTTCTATACTTTCCTTTGCGGAATTCTGGGTATTTAATACATCTGCTATATTTTCAACTTTTGAGTTTTTTCCAATATGAGCTATATTTGTAGAATTCATCTGTAAAGAATTAATTTCTGGTATTTTCAATTTCAACCTCTTTCATTAGGAATGAATTTTACCTTTAGCGAGTATAATTGTCAACGACAATCGTTATCTACCAATTTCCATAGCAGCACTGAACATATCTTTTGCACCATCAATAACTGTTGCATTCGCTTCATATGCTCTAGAAGCTGATATTAAATCAACCATTTCGTTCACAATATTCACATTTGGGTATTCTACATAACCTTTATTTGGACCACTTTTTATTGCATCTGGATGTTCAGGATCGTAAACTAATCTGCCTTCTGAAGTATCTTTAGTAATTTCAAGAACTTTTACACCTTTTCCAGGTCCGTTATCTAAATCAGAAGAAACAAACGGACTTCTCCATTGTGGGTTCGATGCCGAAACAGGTTCCAATACAACACGAGAACGTTTATAAGCACCACCTTCTTGAGTTCTAGTTGTGCTTGCATTTGCAATATTATCAGATATTACGTCACTTCTAAGTCGTTCTGCACTCATTCCTGTCGCAGCAATATTTATACTAGTAAAAAGTCCCATATTTAACTCCAACGCCTAATTTCTTTTATTTTTTGATTGCAGTATTAATCTGATCAAACTCAAAGCTTGTAAGCTGAGTAAGCATTCTATATTGCATTTGAATTTGTAAGATGTTATTTGCTTCTGTTTCTGCGTCAACATTATTACCATTCTCTTTTGCTTTTGTTGTGTAATCTAAAACTCGACGGGGTTGAACATCTTTATAATCATATGGAACATTAATTTGTATATGTCGATTATCAGTTGTAGTTAAATGAAGTCCATTCTTGCAATTTTCTTCAGAATCAAAAGCTTTTTTTAATTCACTTTCAAAATTTACTGTTGTACGTTTAAAATTTGGCACTCCAGAATTTGCAAGGTTATTAGAACTTACTTGATAGCGCAATGATGTTACATCCATTTCTCTTTGCAATAAATCTACAGAACGTGAAAAATCATTCATACACAACCCCTTTTGTCTTCTTAATAAATAATCGGCAAATAAAAAATGAAGTTTATAGTTTAAAACAAAAAAAAGAGTTTGCACTTCCCAGAACAAACTCTTTTTTTAATTTGAATTAATTTTCAAAAAATTTACAAGATGTACCTTGATAAATCTTCATTATTTGCAATTCCTTCAATCTTTGTATCAACATAATCAGCATTTATTTCTATTTCTTCACCTTTATGTTCATTAGCTTCAAATGAAATTTCATCAAGAACTTTTTCCATTATTGTATGAAGACGTCTTGCTCCAATATTTTCACTTTTTGAATTTACATCTTCAGCAATAAAACTCATTCTATCAATTGCATCTTCATTGAATTTTAATGTTACACCCTCTGTTGACAACAAGGCTGTATATTGCTTAATAAGTGAATTTTTTGGTTCTGTAAGAATTCTCTTAAAATCATCTTTATGCAAAGAATCAAGTTCAACACGCAAAGGAAAACGTCCCTGTAATTCAGGAATCAAGTCACTTGGAGCTGCAACACTAAAAGCACCAGCGGCAATGAATAAAATGTGAGTTGTATCAATCACTCCCCATTTTGTATTTACATTACTACCTTCAACTATTGGCAATATATCACGCTGAACACCTTCTCGGCTAACATCTTGACCACTACTTTCACCATGAACAGCAATTTTATCTATTTCATCAATAAAAATAATTCCACTTTGCTCAACTCTTTCTTTTGCAACATCACCAACTTTTTCTCTGTCGACCATACTTTCCAAAGTTTCTTCAGTGATAATCTTTCTAGCTTCTTTTATTGTAATAGTACGTTTTTTTGATTTTTTTGAACCGCCATTTATCATATTGAGAATGCCTTGCATACTATTCTCAAGATCTTCCATATTTCCGCCAGCAATTATTTCCATACTTGGCACAGACGGATTTCTTTGAACAACTAACTCAACTTCTCTATCTTCTAATTTGCCTTCTCTGAGCATCTGACGAAATTTTTCTTTTGTAGAACTATCTGATTTATTTTTTTCAGCTTGATTATTTTCATTATCAATAATTTTCTTTGCTTCATTTAAATCAATTTGTATTTCTGTAGAATCAGTTTGCTTCATTGCAGAAAAAGGTGTTGCTTTTTTAGTATCAGAAGAACCAGGAAGCAACAAATCGAGAAGTTTTTCTTCAACAATTGAAACACTAGATGATTTTAACTGCTCTTCCATTTCTGCTTTCACATCATTAATTGCAACAGCCATTAAATCTCGAACCATTGATTCAACGTCGCGACCAACATATCCAACTTCCGTATATTTTGTAGCTTCAACTTTAATAAATGGAGCATTACATAATTTTGCCAATCTTCTGGCAATTTCTGTTTTTCCAACTCCTGTAGGTCCTATCATTAAGATATTTTTTGGAGCAACTTCATCTCTTATTTCAGATGGCAACTTTAATCTTCTGTATCTATTGCGCAAAGCTACAGCAACAGCTCTTTTTGCCTTATTCTGTCCAATTATGTATTGGTCCAAACGTTCAACAATTTGCTTTGGGGTTAATTCCTCTTTTTCTTTTATTACTACTTCTGTCTTATCAGGCACTTAAATTTCCTCCACCATAACATTATCATTTGTATAAATACAGATTTTTCCTGCAATTCTCAATGACTTTTCAGCAATTTCCTTAGCAGAAAGATTTGAAGACTCCAAATATGCCAAAGCAGCTGAATAAGCGTAATTTCCACCAGAACCAATCGCTAGAACATCATTTTCAGGTTCAATTACGTTTCCGTCACCACTTATCAATAAAATTTTACTTTCATCGGCTACGATTAACATTGCTTCCAACTTTTGTAAACTTCTATCAGTTCTCCACATTTTTGCAAGCTCAACAGCAGATCTTGTTAAATCTCCGTTATATTCTTTTATTTTTGTTTCAAATTTATCTAGCAGAGTAAAAGCATCCGCTACAGAACCAGCGAAACCTGTTAATATTTTTCCATCATAAATTTTTCTTACTTTTCTAGCATTACCTTTGCAAACAGTTTCACCCAATGTAACCTGTCCATCTCCAGCCATTGCAACTTTTCCATTCCGACGAACAGCAATTACTGTTGTACTTCTTATTTTTACTTTATTTCCCATATTTACCCCTTTTATTTTTCTTTTCCATGTGGATGTGCATTGTTATAAATTTCAATCAATTTTTCTGTTGTTACATGAGTATATCTTTGAGTAGTAGAAATGCTTGAATGACCTAACAATTCTTGAACAGCCCTTACATCCGCACCATTGGTGAGGAGCTGAGTTGCAAAAGTATGCCTAAAAGAATGAGGGTTTACATGATGATTAGTTCCCTCAACCCCAGAATACTTTGTCACAATCCATCTAAGACCTTGTGTTGAAATAGGAAATCCCTTTTGATTAATAAATAATCGTTTTGTCGGTTTTTCTATTTTTTTTTCAAGTAAAACATTCTTTCTATCATTTAAGTATCTTCTCAAAGCTATTTGTGCATCTTCATCAAAATACACTCTTCTCTGCTTATTCCCCTTACCAGTAACAAATGCCGAATGATATGAATCAATAAAATCACCTAGTTGCAAATTTGCTATTTCACTGATTCGACATCCAGATGAATAAAGCATTTTAAATAGTGCGGTATCACGACTTTCCCATAAAAGTTCTTTTTGTTCTGGTTGACTACATAATTGATTTACTTCAGCTTTTGTCATAAAACGTGGAATTTTCTTAGAATTCTTCACTGTTTTAATTTCCAAAGTTGGATTGATTTTAATATAATTAAATTTTTTGCAATAAGCAAATAAAGTTCTCACAGCAGCAATAAATCTATTTATTGAAGCTGAAGATTTCCCCTGTTTTGACATATTGCCGATACAAGATACTATATTTTCTTCAGTAATATCAACAATATCAGTATTGTTATCAACAGAAGAAGTTAATTGCAAAAAATCATTCTTATAACCGACAACTGTATTGTCTGATAAATTTCTAACAGATGAAATATAAGAAAGAAATTCTTCTATTGCTTCAACTAATTTCATAACTCTTTCTACTAAAAATTAACTATGACTCGTCTTCTTTAATTTCTTCAGTGCCGTCATTTGAGTGAAGATAATGACAATCAGGATTTATACAGCTTTTATATGATCCATTTTTCTTATCATATTTTTCAACGAGAAACCAGCCACATTCAGGGCAATATTGATCAATTGGTTTAAAATGAGAAATAAAATTGCACTTTGGATAATTTGTACATCCATAAAATTCTTTTCCCCTACCTTTTGTTTTTCGGGCAACAATATCACCACCACAATCTTTACAAGGACATTTTGCAAGAGGAATTGATTTTGTATTATGACATTCAGGAAATCCAGAACAGGCAAGGAAGAAACCAAAACGGCCTAGTTTTTTTACCATTGGTTTTCCACATAAATCACAAACTTTATCAGTCTTTTCATCAAGGAAACCCTTTATACTTTCTTGAGTTTCCATTACTTCATCAACTCTTTTCTTAAACTTGAAATAAAAGTCACTCATCATTGTATTCCAAACGAGTTCATTTTTTTCTACACTATCAAGTTTATTTTCAACTTCTGCTGTAAAATGTTCATTTATAACATCAGGAAATGATTCTACCAAAATCTTGCTTATCATTCGTCCAAGCTGAGTTGGTACAAGTTGTTTATTGCTTCTTACAACATAATACCTATCCAACAAAACAGAAATGATTGGCGCATAAGTAGAAGGTCTACCAATTCCTTTTTCCTCAAGCATTCTTACAATTGATGCATCTGTATACCTTGCAGGTCCTTGTGAAAAATGTTGTTCCGGATGAAAATTCAACACTTGCAAGACCTCGCCCTCTTTTACGGACGGAAGAGATGTTGACTTGTCTTCTTTTGAAGAAAGCAATTTTATTACATTGTAAAAACCTTTTTCACTAACTTTACTCGCACTAGTTCTAAAAATTGCATTTTCTGTTGCAATATCAATACTTGTATTCATTGTTTTTGCATTTCTCATTTGTGAAGATACAAAACGTTCCCAAATAATCGAATACAATTTAAATTGATCATGGCTTAAATATTCTTTTACACTTTCTGGAGTATATTGAATATAAGTCGGACGAATACATTCATGGGCATCTTGTGCAGATTTTCCTACAGAATAATGAATCGCTTCTTCTGGTAAATCATCAGGAAATTGTTTTGAAATCCAATCCCTTACTTCAGTAAGAGCGGTTTCTGAAATTCTAACAGAATCAGTACGCATATATGTAATCAAACCAACTCTGGAAGAACCAATGTTAATTCCTTCATATAATTGCTGTGCAATTTGCATGGTTTTTCTCGATGTAAATGAAAGTCTATTTGCGGCAGCCTGTTGAAGTTTTGATGTAGTAAATGGAGGTTTTGGTCTTACTATTTTTTCTGTCTTTTTAATTGCAGAAACAGTACAAGGAGAATTCTTAATTTTTTCAATTATCTGATTCACAAATTCTTCATTTTTTAAATCAGGAGTTTCGCCATTATATTTTACTAATTGAGCTTGAAATACAGATTTCCCTTTTTGAAAATCAGCATCCAAAGACCAATATTCTTCAGGAAGAAAATCTTCAACCTCTTTTTCACGTTCACATATCAATCTTAATGCCACAGATTGAACACGTCCTGCAGAAAGCCCATTTTTTACTTTGCTCCATAAAATTGGACTCAAATTATAACCGACCAATCTATCAAGAAC
>JAAZCS010000047.1 GCA_012513125.1 Treponema sp.
AAATAGTTAAAAAGAATAATATTGATACTTGGACTTTACTTGACATTTGGATGTTGAATTATGATGAAAGTGTTCGAGAACTAAACTTTAAAGAAGTAATAGACTACCTACTGAAGAGCAATTTTATCATTATAGAGGACGATAAATATATATGGAAATTTTTTCCTGGAAAAACAGGAAACACTATGATTGCAACTTTTTTAGTTATGTGCAATAAAAGAAGATTTATTGATTTAACGAGTTATTCAGCCTCTGAATTGGACAGAATAATGAAAAATACATTTAATGATAGTTATAAAACCAGTGATGCTTATCAAGAAGGAAACCGAGATCGTAAATCAGAAAATTACATTGATCATTTTCTTTCAATGCCAATGATTAAAAAGCACATATCGTTGTAATGTCTTTTTTTAACCTATGACTACGATAACCACGATAGCTTAAAAAAAACCTATGATCATTGCAGTAGAATTTGAAAGAAAACTAAAAGAAATAATAAAACTCTACTGCTATGGAACTAAATTTTGAAAGAATTCAACAAAAGGAAATAAAGATGAATTTAACCCACATTGGAATACTAAATGAAAAAGTGGATTATTTAATTGATCAAATTGCTTTGCTTGGTACTAAACTAAGTGATGATAGCCAATTGTCAGCTAAAGAAGAGGATGATGTTATCCAAGTAAAACAAGCTGCAAAAATATTAGGAAGATCAGAATCTACAGTTTATATCAAAGCATCTAAAAAAGAGATTCCTTGTTGGAATGATACTGGCCGTTTATTATTTAGTCGTAAAGATCTTACTGAATGGGTCTTGGCAAATAAAACATCAAAAAAAGAAGAAACATCTAAAACTAAAATGCGAACTATAAGAAATACATACGCAAAAAAAAGGAACTGACGTCTCACTTTCAGCTCCTTTTTTAAATCTTTAATTACATTATAATGACAAATTTACAAAAAAATTTGAATGGAGGAATTATATCTCAAAATTCTAAGGCTTTTTTTTCTTCATCGCTTAAAACTGCAGTAGAATTAGCTGATGATGGTGCGAACCTAGAACCATTAAAATGCATCTGGGGAAATTACATCCTCGAAAACTCCTTTATTCATCATCCAAGTGAACGAGGAACTGGCAAAACACTACTAAGTCTACAGCTATGTTTAGCAATTTCATCTGGCTGGGGTTCTTTTTGCGGTGAAAAAATCGAGTTTCATGGCAATACACTTCTTCTTAACTTCGAATTAAACGAGCATGTTATTAAACGAAGAATGGATCATCTTTTTAAGAATCCACCACAGGAAATTAATCAAAAAAAATATCAAGCTAGAGTTTATACATCAAGAAATAGCTTTTTAAATGAACTCCCAGAGATCAGTAAAATGATTGAAAAATATAAGCCTACGGTCATTTTTATAGACAATTTTAGGCTTGCATTTCTGGAATCTGATGGTAATTCCAATAAAGAAGTTGCTCAAGCAATGAATCAAGTGCTAACTCTCAGAGATATATATAATTGCAGTATAGTTCTCATTGATCATACAAGGAAAAACACACGCAGCCAATCAACCGAATCAGATCTTCAAAGTGGAGCAGGTTCAAAAAGTGATTTGGCCGATGGTGATTACTTTCTTAGACGATCTAGTAAAAATGAAACGTTCAGGATTCTAAAGCGTTCAAAATCACGTAACTGTCCAGACCAAAAAGGAGCTAAACTACTACGTTTCAATACTAAAACTTTATGGTTTGAAGTTGAGGAGGAGTGTGTGAATGAGGCAATGCATTTAGGCAATGGAATTAATGTTTCAACTGATGAAAAGAAAGAAATCGCAAAGGAACTTTATGATAAAGGGCAATCGATGGAACAAATTTCAACAGTTTTTGGCGTATCCAAAAGTACAATTTCTCGCTGGCTTAGTGCATATTAGAGAAAATATTAACCTAAGAAAATGGAAAAGTTGCGTTCCGTTCCGCTTGTTCCACAAGTTCTATTTGTTGCATAAGTTGCATCTGTTCCAGTTGTTCCATTTTCAAAAAACTTAACACTATGAATTGTCAGAAAGCAAAAACCATTCAGATAACAAACTATCTGAGTGTGCTTGGTTTCAAACCTGTTCGGATAGTAAAAAACAATTACTGGTATAAGAGCATGATCAGGCAAAATGAATCTCAAGCTTCTTTTAAAGTTGATGCTA
The DNA here is from genome assembly GCA_012513125.1 of Treponema sp. Taxonomy (GTDB): domain Bacteria; phylum Spirochaetota; class Spirochaetia; order Treponematales; family Treponemataceae; genus Treponema_D. Next base: position 2,197 of record JAAZCS010000047.1, read on the forward strand.
ACCAAAACTGTTGGTATGACCATGGACTTGGTGAAGGAGGTAACATACTTGATCTTGTTATGAAAATACACAGACTTAATAGCGTTTCGGAAGCACTTAGGGAACTTAATGGGAATCGAGTCTCATCTTCTTTTTCTTTTCATCAGCTAAAGAAAAATCTCCCAATAAAAGAAACAGATCAGGTTCAAAGAGTTGAAAAGCTATCAAATAGATCCTTGGTGCAATATATCACCGAAGTAAGAGGGATAAGCAAAGAACTAGCCCTAAAATATTGCTCAGAGGTTTATTACAAGGCCAACGAACGTCACTATTATGCCATCGGTTTTTTAAATGATATTGGAGGTTGGGAACTAAGAAACAAATACTGGAAAGGATGTATTGGATCTAAAGCCATAACAACATTATTTAAAGGACATCCAAGCTGCTGTGTTTTTGAAGGCTTTATTGACTTTCTTTCCTTTCTGCAGCTCTTCCCAGAAAAAGTGAATACCAATGATTTTATTATTCTTAACTCCCTTTCCAAAGTTGAGGATGTATTGACAATAGTAGCTGAATATAATCGAGTAAATCTTTTTCTTGATAATGATACAGCTGGTGAAAATGCTACCCTAGAATTGTTAAAATCGAGTATAAATATGATGGATCAGTCTCATTTTTATAACCCTTTTGTAGACCTTAATGAATACCTCCTAGGTAATAAAATTTTGAGAAGTTAAGGTAGGCAAGCGGGAACAGTAAAACTGTTGATTTGAAGAAGGCTTTACTTGCGTAAAGTATTGATATATAGCAGATAATAAAATCTAATATATATTATTTTTATCACCAGACTCTATTAACGCTATATATAAGTAGCTCAAAATTAGATGTTTATTTAATATTAAAACCTATTACCATGAATAGCACACTTACCACAACTAATATAGGAAAATCGGAGCTTAAGTCTCTCCGCTCCTTGGCCAAAACGCATAACTTAAAACAGGTTGAATTTATAAATCATGCAATTGCATATTTTAAAAAAACAGGCATCAATCCTTCAGATCAAATTTTTTCCCCGAGAGAGGAAATAAACAAACTTAGCACTCGAATGGATCAAGTAATTGGATTTAAAAAAACCCAAGAAGAAAAAAAACTTAATCCCCTGCTGGATGAGTTGATTTTGATTAGTCGAAGATTGAACGATCAGATAGAAGACCAAATAACAATAGAACATCTTGGAAAACTTTATACACTAATGATGAAAATTATGGAGGAAGAAAAGAATGGCCAAGAATTTAATAGTAAAGAGTTTGAAAAAATAATTAATGGTATTAACAAACTGCCTCGTTACCTATTAGAAATAGAAAAAAGGCAAGAGCTAACAAATAAATTTCAAGAGAACCTATTTACAGCTCAAAAAAACAAAACCAGACTAGGAAGCTTTCAGCAAAGTGATATTGAAGCATTCAATCAATTATCAAAGCAGTTAAACAATTCGATAAATGATTAATTATGCCTTACGTAAAATTTGACACTCCAGCAATGGCTAACAAAGCCACTCCAGCAGGTTTTGTGGCGTATATGGAGAAAGAAGATAAATTAAAAGGGATCGATAAAGAGTTTTGGTTCAACGAGCGTGATAACTATATCCCATCACACAGAATAATGGAAGATATTGAGAATCAAAAAGGATTGGGTAAGAATGATACTCGATACTACACTGGTTCAATCAGCTTTTCGGAAGAAGAACTTGCTTTTCTTAATAATGATACCAAGAAACTAAAGCAATTTGGTAAGGCTTTCATTGAAGAGTACGCCAACAATTTTAACAAAGGACTTTCTGCCCGTGATGTTCGTTTTTATCTAAAATTGGAGACTGATAGATATTACAAAGGAACTGACTTGGACGTGGCCTCAGGTAGTAAAAGAACTGGAATGAAAAAGCCAGGATGCAATACCCATTTTCATTTCATCATCGGTCGAAAAAGTTGGGATGAAAAGAAAAAGCTTTCACCCCAAAGCAACCATATTAATACAAAAACTGGTGCCGTTAAAGGTGGCTTTTCAAGGGATGAATTAAAAAAGAGAACAGAGTATCTATTTGATACGAAGTTTAAATACAATCGGCCACTGGAGCAAACTTACCAGCATTATAAAAGCAACTGTTCGAGACAAGACCTTAAAAGTAGAGTAAAGGAGAAAGTGCTTCTTGCCGACAAAACAACATCATCACTTAGGTATGATTATTTAACGCTTGAAGAGAAAGAAAAGAAACTAAATGTTTTGGTTAATTATATGCAACATGGTATAAACAAGAACAACGCAAATCCGATAAGCATAGATGCAAAATCAATATTGGATGAAGCTCATAAACGAAATTATAATGGGGATGTATATAAAGCATTACTAAACATGAATTATCGACTTAAAAATGGTTTTAAACCTACTGGTGACGTAACACCCTATATTCTTGAATATGCAAAATTTACTGGTGCACCCTATAGTAAACTACCTCAATCTATGAAAGAAGATCGATTTATGAGATTCGTTCAGATCATTAATAAACAGCTACCTAAAGATGATAGACTGGATTCCATAAAACTTTTTGAAATAGAGAAGCAGAATCATTTGAATGGAAAAGTGTATAGGGCATTGGGTGAATTTAATAACCTGCTCAGCAACGAAGGTGCGCCTAAAGGTGCACAAACAGTCATTTTAGAATCTTTAAGAGAAAAACATACAACTCCGAATCTTAGCTCTGAAGAAAATGCAAAGCATCATGATACCAATATAGGCAATGCTATTTCATCTGTTTTGAAGGAGTTTTCACTTGGCAACCTAAATGTTGGTTCTTCAAGCGACATGGAGAAACCAATCAAGAAAAAGAAAAGAAAACTAAGACGCTGAATCTAAAACTTAAATTTATTATGGGAAAAATAATCGCTTTTATTAACCAAAAAGGTGGCGTTGGAAAAACAACTACCACTGCATCTGTTGCCGCAGGGATGGCAAAATTAGGATTAAAAACTTTGGGCGTCGACTTGGATGCTCAATGTAATTTAACAACCTCCTTCGGTGTTGTGGACGCCAATAGCAACACTTATAGCACACTCAAAGGACAGATCCAGTTTAACCCGATAAAGTTAAATTCACATTTGGAAATTCTGCCTTCGTCGGTTGATCTTAGTGCTTTTGAGTTAGAAATGTCTGCAGAGCCTGGGAAAGAATATCTATTATCGGAGTTGTTGGAGTCGGTAACCGACCAATATGATTATATTTTGCTTGACTGCTCTCCCAACCTAGGGCTAATTTCGATAAATGCTTTAACTGCAGCTGACTTCTATATCATTCCACTACTTCCTCATCATTTAAGTATTCAAGGTTTAACCAAATTGCTGGAAATAGCTGATAAAGTTAAAAAGAGACTCAATCCGAAACTGGAAATGAGGGGAATTGTTTTAACGCAGTATAACAACCACAAAGTTCTGCATAAAGATATTGCCATGGTTATAAAAAATCATTTTGGTGAAAAGCTCCTTAAACCTGTTGTTAGGGAACACATTTCTCTGGCAGAAGCCCCGATTTCTGGAACCGACATTTTTGAATATGCCCCAAAAAGTAGTGGGGCAGAAGACTATTTGAATCTGACAAAAGAGATCATTAAACTTTAAAACTTACTTCTGATGGCAAAAAAAGATTTTAAACAGGGACTGGATTTTTTAATTCAGAATTCAAAAGAAAATATCGAGAACTCAAAACACATCGGTAAAGACAAAAAAGCAGAGTCTGGTTCTCAAAAAGCCACTTATTACTTTAATACAGAAACACTCAATACGATTAAAGCAATTGCGTGGTATGATCGTAAGACCATAGGACAGGTTATTGATGAAGCCCTTTCTGCTCATATTAAAGGTTATTCTGATCTAAAGAAGGCAAAAGATGAGTTTTTGGAAGAAACGAGATAGATTCATTTTGCCAGACATACCATATACACCATAACTGACAGTATAACCATTAGTGGAATATCAAAAAGACATTCTTCTGTATATTATACAGCTTCTTATTGTAAACCTGCTTACCAGAGGTTTATATTTTCTCAAATTTCAAAAGTCTTATTGAGCAACTATATCTATTTGATTTATTGCTACTTGTTGGTTTATGTTTTTTGTTATCAGTGCTTTTTGTATGAAGAAATATGACGTGGTAGAGCGACTTTCACTTAAATACCCAAGTTGTCAAAATCTTGAAAATGTCCGTTTGGATTGTCTTGTTTGAGATTTATTTTTCTACAATTGCAGAAACAAAAATCATGGATAAACACAAGGAGGTTCATAAGTATATAAACTATATCAAGAGTCATGATGTAACTGCTGATGGACGAATCACTTCGGCTACGATTGAAGGAAAAGTTAATTACTGTAAGAGACAATTTGATCGAATCTTTAAAGAATATTCTAAATATACTCCGTTTGAAATGGCAGAGAGGTTTCGATTGTTATGCTGCATTGAGCATATAAGCAAGGGGAATAACTTGATAGAAACAGCTCTTCAATATGATTTCACACCAGAAGGACTATCAAATGCAATTCGTACCAAGCTAAATCTTAACGTAGAAAAAATCAGACAAGAAGGATTTGAATTAGAAAAGCATATAAAAATAAGTAATTCAATGGTACATCTTGCCCCCTATAAATATCAATTAAAGAAAGAGACGTTTATGGAATACCTTGAAGCCTTAAACGACGAGAAGATTTTAAAGCTAATCTCTAGTGATTCTCCTAAAGTTGTAGTAGAAGAAGGTGTAGGGTTGCATTTAGATTATAAAAAAGTAACTAATATTTTAAATCGGTTTGATGGTTGTGATATTGATGAAAAAGCATTTGAAAACCTAGATTTTAATGAAAGTGTAATTATATATGCTATTTGTAATAAAGAATTGATGTCTGGAAATAGCCAGTTTGAAGTGCGAGTAAGTAAATTGTTTTCGTACTATTTCCTAATATGTTTTTTCTTTAATATTGAAACGTTAAATCTCAAAAAAGGACATTATAAACTTGCAATTAAAAAGGAGCTTAGAATTATACTTGACAGTCTAAAAGAGATTGAAGAAGTTACAAAAGAGTCTTATGATATTATTTTGCACTCCGCTGTTAAAGGGAATGTTGCTATAGTTCAGTTTGGTCCTTTATTTAAAGAAATGATGCAGGTGTGCAAGGAGCCCATTTAATAAATAAGCTCTAAAACATTGTAACTAACCACACACTTATCTTTCTAGATGCTACCTTTTTTTTCGAACGGACGCTAATCTATAGAGATATATCCTTCTAGTTGAATCAAACTTTAAATAATTCGAATACTTAAAAATCTTGTTTTAAAACAGGTATGGTATTACCATACATTATGGCGTAGCCATACAATTTAATTTAATAAAATGATGCAAGAAACCTTTAGTGATTTAGAGCACCTTTCAGAAAAAGAGATTGAAGAATTGATAGAACGTTACTACAATCAAGAAAGAATAAAAGACTTGTTAAAAGTTTATAGACTAAATATTGCATCAGGGCAACTGATAAGACTTTTTCCACCTCGAGTATCTGATAACATCTGCCCTTATTGCAATGAGAATATGGTTAAACGATTTGCATCCAGATCTTACAATAATTATGATAATGGTGATGTTATTTGTGAGGCTTGCAAGCACATTCATGATTCATTTGGATGTAGATGTCATCATTGCAGAAATGCTGAAAGAGAAAGAGTGATTAAAGAGCGTGAGGAAAAACACCAGGCTATAAAAGTCATTCTTGATAAAATGAATGAAAGAAGAATTTCATCAGAAGAGTTAACTCTTGAAGAGAAAATATATTTAGGAGCTTTATTTAGAGTCGGCTTGTCGGAAGATTTAAGCATAATTAATCCTGTAAACTCATTTTACATTCCGCTAGCACCAACTGATAATTACTCAACTGAGATTTTGGAGAATTTATCTTCTCGAAATATTATTGGTATTAGCCCAGAATCAGATGTAGATGCATTTGATGAAGTAGATTTTGCGAGTAATTCTTTTACATATACAACCCATGGGATAAAGAGGACTCTTCTTATTGATGTTAATGAAGGGGATAAGAAATCCTTTTTTGAATCATTAATGAATCCGACTTATGAACTGTTGCCAGAAGATGCTTACGATCTTTGGTTGAAGATAGCATTAAACGAATGCTTGGAATACTTTTATTATAGCGTAAGAAATGTTTTTGGCGCTGAATACAATGCTGGTAATAAAACTTTAAGTGTATTTACGGAAATGCTTAAAAATCTATCTGTATCTCAGGTATTTTGTCTTATCTATCGTGCGACCAACACTGCTCTTAGATTTCAGGTTGAGCGTGGAGTTTATAGAAAGTATGCGGTGAATACAATCATAGGGAATGCACAAAATTTCGCTGAAAGAGCATTGAATAATAATTGGTCTACTACAAAATATAGCCGACCTCGAGAATGTCCTCAGTCAGCATTGAGCAAGTTCTTTTTTGATCGCGTGATAAAAATTGGAGATGATGGATTTAATATGCCGCCGATGCGCCCTAGCAGCCCTCTAGACGAATTGAATGATCAAATGCCCAATTTTTGAATTAGGTATGGCACTACCATATATTCTGTTGTTGCCATACTGTATTGCATATATGTTAACACTTTTATAAACAATAGTATAATGAAAAAAGAGACCCTTACAAAAGACCAATTTATCAATCTTCCATTTGACACAAAGTGTGTTTTACTTGAAATGTTGATGACAGATGCCTATTTCAGTGGTCAACAAGAAATTGGATTCTGGCTTCCAGAAGACTTTACTGGAGAAAATGAAGAACCTCTACCAATAGCACCACCTGAAATTAAAAAGATAGAGGATATGAAATTCGCAGAGTTGCTTGATAAGCTTACCAACGAACTTTTTAAGGATAAAAGCCATATTACTGTGGATGAAGATTTGTTGAATTATGATGATCTGCTTTTTCTTTATCAGTGACCTTTCTTTGTAATGAAGTAGTTGAAGAATTAATCGGGTTAGATTTTTCAACTTTATTCTTAAATGGGTATTCCATACCGTATGTTAGATAAATAGTATATGGTGCGAAAGCTTTTTTTAAGTATGTTTACAAAAGAAAGTTTTTTTATAGTAAAATTTGTATAACAAAGCTCTTGATAAAATGCCTACAGAAGGGGAGGAGGACTTCTCTTTTGTAGAAGTTATTTAACCCAATAGGAAGAAATCAACAATGGAACTACACCTTTTGAAACCCAAGAAAGCACTAAACAAAGCTTTTTTAAAAGTTAAACCCAACAGAACAGAGATTGAAGGTTTCAAGAGCCATCTCATCCAATTGCTCGATCACATCAACGATGATCAATCAGAAGAGTTCCACAAGAATCTGGTTATCGACTTTTTGAAGAAAACCTATTACGATCCCAATCACTTTGTAAATACAAAAGGACGAAACGACCTAGTCATTCACAACGGAGATAAGGCAACCACGCCCGTGGGTGTTATTGTTGAAGCCAAAAAGCCTACCAACAGAGCAGAGATGGTGACAAAAGAACGGCTCAATGTGAAAGCATTTCAAGAGTTGGTTTTGTACTATCTGCGTGAAAGAATAACTCAGAAAAATATTGAGGTAAAACATCTTATCATCACCAATATCAATGAGTGGTTCATTTTTGATGCGGTAGTGTTTGATAGGCTTTTTGCACAAAACAAGGGTTTTGTAC
>JAAZCS010000048.1 GCA_012513125.1 Treponema sp.
ATGCAAAGTGGATTTAGATTTACTCATAACAAAAAACAAATTTAACTATGAACAAGTTGAATCATCCTCTGCAATTCAACGTGCGATGAACAGTTTGGATGAAGATCCATCAGCTTGTTATGAAGAATTTGGAATAAAAACATATTTATTTGAAGATAAACGTCCGCTAAATCGTGAGAAATTTATTAGTTTTCTAAATAATTTGAACACAGAAAATATAATACGTGCAAAAGGTTATATTTGGTTTTTTGATAGTGATAAAGATGTTCAATTATTCGAGCTTGCAGGAAGAAATTCTTCAATAACAGAGATAGCATATTGGGTTGCGGCGTTAGAAGATGAACAGATTTCAGAAGTTTTGAAAGATGATCCTCAGCTGAAAGAGAATTGGGACAAGGAATTTGGAGACAGAATTAATCAGATAGTTTTTATTGGTAAAAATATTGATGAATCGTTAATGAAACAGCAACTTTTGGAATGTCTAAATTAAGATAAATCTTATTGATTTTTTTTACAGTTGCTACAAAGTCCGTACAGAATTGTTTTTGACAAATCTATTTCTATTCCATGTTCTTTTTGAATATGTTCAATGAATTCTTTTCCATCATCGCAATTCAAATGAAAGATTTTGGAGCAAGAAGTACATTGTATGTGAAGATGGTTTGTACAATCTATATCGCTTGCAATGTATTGAAACAAAGATTTTTTTCCATCTTCTGATGAATGGCTGATAACTTTTTTCTCTTCGATTAATTTATCTAGCCGTCTGTAAACTGTTGTAATATTGGTCTTTTCGCCATTTTCTTCAATAAAAGACAATATATCTTGAACTGAAACAACTTTTTCTTTATTCAATTCAAGATAATTAATGATTATTTGTCCAATTTTTGTTTTATATCCATCAGAACGCATATTCATATTTTATAGCAAAAAAGAAAAATATTACACTTGTTTTTATTATTTTTCATATTTATGCAGATTTTATTGTTAGTGATTTTTTTACAAATAGAACTCTAATTGCATTTAATACTGCAAGAATCATTACTCCCACATCAGCAAAAATTGCCATCCACATATTTGCAATTCCTAAGGCTCCAAGTATTAAACATAAAAATTTTATTCCAATTGCAAAATAAATATTTTCATATACGATTCTCATACATTTTTGAGAAATGCAAATTGCTTTTGATATTTTAAGCGGATTGTCGTCCATCAAAACTATATCTGCAGCTTCTATTGCAGCATCAGATCCCATGGCACCCATTGCAATTCCTATATCGGCTCTTGAGAGAACTGGAGCATCGTTTATGCCATCTCCAACAAATGCAAGTTTGTCTTTTTCTTTTTTAGAGGAAAGAATTTCTTCTATTTTGGAAACTTTATCGTTTGGTAAAAGTTCGGAATAAACTTCATCAATTTTTAATTCCTCTGAAACGCTTTTCGCAACACTTGCAACATCTCCTGTAAGCATTATTGTTTTGAAAATGCCACATTTTTTTAGGTTTGTGATTGCATCTTTGCTTTCTGGCTTGATTATATCCGAAATAACAATATGACCTTCATACTGTCCGTCAATTGCAACGTGAATTATAGTTCCAGTTGAATGGCATTCAATAAAGTTGATATTTTCTTTTGCCATCAATTTTGCGTTTCCGATAAAAACGTTTTTACCGTCAATGATAGAATTAATTCCCTTTCCGCTAATTTCTTTTACATCAGTTACTCTTGTTTTATCAAGTGTTTTTCCATATGCTTTTTGAAGGCTTTTACTTATCGGATGATTCGAAAAACTTTCTGCTAAGGCTGCAATTTCAAGTAAATTCTCATCACTCATTTTGTTATGATGAATTCCGCAAACTTCAAAAACACCTTTTGTCATTGTTCCAGTTTTATCAAAAACAACATATTTTACTTTTGATAATGTTTCCAAATAGTTTGAACCTTTAATCAAAATACCGTTACTACTTGCTCCACCTATTCCCGCAAAAAAACTTAATGGAATGCTGATAACAAGTGCACAAGGGCAACTAATTACAAGGAATGTCAAAGCTCTGTAAATCCATTGTGACCATAAACCACTTTCATGAAGCAACAGAATTCTAATGCATGGAGGGATAAAAGCTAGTAAAAAAGCTGAAATACAAACGATTGGTGTATAAACTTTTGCAAATTTTGTAATAAAATTTTCTGATTTTGATTTTTTGGAGCTGGCGTTTTCAACCAAATCTAAAATTTTAGACGCTGTAGATTCACCAAAAGTTGTGGTCGCTTTGATTTTTAGAATTCCAGTCATATTAATGCATCCACTTGTAATTTCGTCATTTAGAGTCACTTCACGAGGAATACTTTCGCCTGTTATTGCTGACGTATTGATTGATGAAGTTCCAAAAATAATTGTTCCATCAACAGGAATTTTTTCACCAGGTTTTACGGTTATCACATCTCCAATTTTTAGGTTGTCAGGATTGATTTTTACCAAATTGCCATTTTCATCTTCAATATTTGCGTAATCTGGTCTAATGTCCATTAATTCACTAATATTTTTTCGGCTTTTTCCAACAGCGTAAGACTGAAAGAATTCTCCAATCTGATAAAAAAGCATAACTGCTACACCTTCGGAATATTGGTGAAGTGCAATTGCTCCAACTGTCGATATTGCCATCAAAAAGTTTTCATCGAACGGTTGAAGATTTTTAATTCCCAATATTGCTTTGAAAAGAATATCATATCCAATTATTGCGTATGAAAGCATTAATAGAGTCAATTTTATGTATTCTCTGACGTTTTCAGAATTTGTAAAAATGCGAAGCGGGAAAAACTCTGCAAAAATAATAAGAATTGATGAAATAATTATTCTTGTTAAATATTTTTTTTGTTTTTTTGTCATAGGTAATCCTTATAAATAAATTTCACAATCACGTTCTACTTTTTTACAAGCACGAACAACTTCTTTCATTACAGAATCTATGTTTGCAGAAGTAGCAAATTCAATAGTCATTTTTAGTGTCATAAAGTTTATATTGCAATTAACGACGCCATCAACTTTCTTACTTGCACTTTCCATTTTATCTGCACAATTAGCACAATCTACTTCAATTTTGTAAGTTTTTTCCATATTAGTCCTCATTTGTATTTTTATGATTTTCTCTTAAATGTGATAATCCACATTCCAAGATGATTGAAACATGATTGTCATCAAGTGAATATTTTACTTCCTTACCTTCTTTTGTACCTTTTACAAGTTTTGCAGTTTTTAATACTCTAAGTTGATGAGAAACTGCTGATACGCTCATATTAAGAATTTCTGCGATTTCTCCAACATATAAGTCTTGGATTTCCAAACAATTCAGGATTTTTGTTCTTGTTGAATCTCCAAAGATTTTGAATAATTCTGCAAGATCATAAATTGTATCTTCATCGGCAATCTTGTTTTTTACAAAGTCAGTTGAGGATGTATTTTCTTCTTGATTCAAAATGATTTCCTTGAACAATTGAACATATATTCAACTATACAAGGAAAATATATAATATAGAGATTGGATTGTCAATAAAAAATATCATTAAAAAATGATTATTTTACTTCAAAAGAGATATTTTTTTCCATGTTCCCACAAATGATTTTTACTTCATGCTGTCCATATTCAACAGGCATTGAAAAAGAAAAAGGTCTTTCTTGTGTTTTATAAAACGAATTATCATAAAAAATATCGCAAAAATCTTCATTTCCACCAATTATTTCAAAAGGTATAGCCTGTCTTTGTTGATTTGTATTGTCAAAATAAAATATTGCGTTATTTTGTGGAGTTCGGATTTCTAAATTTGCACTTGAATATGATATTTTTCCACTGTATCTGCTAATTTCTGCCCATTGTTGATATTCAGATGGCAAAACATACGTTCCTTCAGCTTTGTGCCACGAACACAGTTCGCTTTTAGTTCCGTTTTCGATATATTCTTTTATTGTGGCATTGCAGTTTTTAGTGGCAATCATTCCGGATAAAGAGCAGATGTCTTTTTTTGTCCAATTTTCGGGCTCATCAAAAGAGGGTGCTTTTGAAAAATCTTTATATTTTTGAATTGTTAGATTATCAAGAATTTTTTTTGCCGTAGCTGCTGGTAATGAACTTCCTGTTTTTCCGATTACAGTCTCTCCTGAAAAATTTCCCATCCAGATTCCTATTGTCCAGTCTTTGGTGCTTCCTAGGGCAATAATGTTTTGATATTGATTAGATGTTCCTGTTTTGAAAATAGAATCGTATTCAGTTTGAAATGTTTGATTGTAACCAAAACCTAAAGCCCTAGCGTTTTTGTCCGAAAGAATTGAACAAATGATACGTGCGACATCTTTTTCGTATATTTGTTTTTCTTTTTTGTTTTTTTCATTCGTAAATGAGAGTTGCATATATTTGCCATCTCGTGAAAAAACACTGAACGCGGTGACAAGTTCATATAGTTTTACTTCACCTGCACCAAGGGCTAGCCCCAAATCTGCTTTTTTTCCATCTTGTTTTAATGAGTCAAAACCCAATTCAAAAAGTTTATTCAGATATGTTTCAACTCCAACATCGTTTAATATTGCAACAGAAGGAACATTTAAGCTTGATGATAGTGCAATTCTGAATCTTACAGGACCGTTGTACTTGTTGTTAAAATTATGCGGAATATACAGATTGGAATTTCCAAATTCAAGAGGAATGTCTTCAAGTATTGAAGATGGAAAATATTTTCTTTTGTGATTTTCATCTCTTTGTTCCATTGAAAGTGCATACAAAAAAGGTTTCATGCTACTTCCAGCCTGATTTTTTGTTAAAACTCCGTCAATTTGTCCATTATTAATTGAATCTGACCATGATGCATTTCCAATCCATGCAAGAACAGAACAATCTGCGTTATTTATCAGCAAAAGTGAAGCGTTGTTGATTCTTGATGAGTTTGACGATTTTAGCGAACTAAACAAAAATGATTCTGCCATATTCTGAATTTTTAAATCAGTTGATAAAGTAATTTCATTGGGAAGTTCTTTTGTATTATTTTTTACAAACTGAATCAAATGTGGCATTTCAAAAGGGTAGGAAAATAAAGAACTTTTTTTGGCAAAACTTCGAATTGTTTCTTTTAGTTCATTTTCATTTGTATATGAAAACGTTTTTTTATACAGAGAATGAGCTTTTTCGCAACAAGCGTCCGGGTTTTTTATTGGATTATACAGTGTTGGATTTGGAAGAGATGCAATAAGAAGTGTTATTTCTTCTTTTGTAAGTTCATTCAGTTCCTTTGAAAAAAAAGTTCTTGCAGCGGATGTAATTCCTTCACAGTTATAACCGAAAGGAACGTTATTCAAATATAATTCAAGAATCTCTCTTTTTGAAAATCTTGCTTCCATTCTGTATGCGTTAAGTGCGTCAGTAATTTTTGTATAATAATTTCTGTTAGGATTTTTAGAAATGATTTTTACAAGTTGCATTGTAATAGTTGAAGCACCACGGACATTCTTTTTTGATTTTAAATTTTGAAAAAACGCATGAATTATTGCAAATGAATCAACGCCATTATGAAAGTAAAATCTTTTATCTTCTGATTTTATAATTGCTTTTTTTATATCTTGAGGAATATTGTCAAAGTCTGTCCATTCACGTCGTAATCCATTTTCAACAGAAGAAATTTGTATTAAAGTGTGATTCCTATCATAAAATCTACAGCTTTTTTTTCTGTCCATAAATTGAGATAAAGCTTTATATGGTGAAAACCGTAGAAATAAAAATAAAAACAGAAACAAGGCAATTATTAAAATAAGCACCTTGTTTCTAAAAGATTTTCTTATGATGCTTGTCATTTTATGATATAAAGGAATCCTTCGCTTCTGCCCCACGTTTCACTTTCGTACATGCATTCACCTTGAACAGGTGGAGTCGGATAAACGCCTCTTCTTGTGGCTTTAAAAATGAATTCAATTTTTTCTGAGCCACTATCAAATTCATCATAGAAAAATCTAATTTCGTTGTTTTTAATTTCCTTGTTTGAAATATCATATGAATAAAAAATAGAATTTGCTTTTGATGAGGTTGTTGCAAATGATGAATCAAGAATTTCAGCTCCAGACGGAATAGGCGCTCGCAATGCCACATAAAATCGTTTATTTTTGGATTTTACGCTGATAGTTCCTTTGTAGATTTTTCCACTTTCTAGTTCCATTGTATTATTTTTGGCTTTAATGTCGTTTCCTGAATCTGCATCCGTAATATTATATTCTATTTCAAGACCATTTGCGTATGCGTATTGAGATTCGTCTGGAATTGCATATTTCAGTTCGGCAGTATAATAAAGATTCCCATTTCCGTCTTTTGTTATATTAAGAGGAATATTTGTATTTAGTGGAAGAGTCGAAATTAAGTTGTCTGTAAAATCAAGACAAAGTGTGTCTGCTTTAGGATTTAACCCTTTCATTTGTTTACTCATTATTTCGTTATTATTCAATTTCACAGTTGCTAAGTAGTCAGTTTGCGACAGTTCTCTTTTTTCTATCAAAGTGCCAATTGCATCAAGAACGCAACTTGTTGTAACTGTATTTTTCCAATATCCCAGTGATTGTTTTTGAAGAAGTGAGAATAAAAGTTTATCAACAAGAATATTGTTTTTATCCGACATCACTAAAGCTTTTAATGAAAGAGCCAGTTCAGAAGATTCAGTGTCAAAATAGAAGAAAGATTGCTTTTTTGAACCAATAATACTAGCTCCTCTTCCGTTAATTTGAATCCTCTTTGAAATTTCTTTGCATATTGTGTCGGCTTTTACTTTATTTTCATCTCCTGAATAATTCATGTACGCCATTGCAACATAAGAAAGAGAAGAAACATCCAAGTTGTTCATTTGTTCATAGAGTGCAGAAAGTACTAAATCCATATCAGTGTTTTTGTACAACGAAATAACAAAACATGCATACGCCAAAATTGTTTTGTTTGAATTAGAATTATCTTTTTTTATTGAATTTACAATAAAACTTTGCATTTTCTGTGAATCAAAATTAAAATCATTTTCCGAAAAACCTTTTTCTAGTGAAAGTGCATAAATATGTGCCATTCTAAGTGTTACAAAAAGAGATTGATCATCTCCGTTTGGCCAATATGGAAAACCGCCTTCTGTTTTTTGCGATTTATACCAATCTTTAACAGTTGATTTTATACAACTTTTAGCATCAGTGATTTTTGAATCCATTCCGAAAACGTCAATATAATCGGAAAATAATAAAAGTGGAAGAACTTTTGAAGATTGCTGTTCTAGACACCCGTATGGGTAATCAAAAAGATAATTTACAGAAGTTCCAAGCGGACCGAGCCTTGTTGCGTCTAGTGTGATTTTTAATTCTCCGCGATTATCTTTTATATTTGATGGAATTGCAATTTTTTCAGAAGCTGACGTTTCTTCATCCAAAATTGAACCGGTTGCAGTTGCCGTTTCATATACGAACGTTTTTTCTATATTGATTTTTGAAACAAGTTTTTCATTAAAATCATCAGATTTTATTATATAAACTAATTCCACAGTTCCTTCTGCTTGGGCTGCAACATCAAAATAGACAACAGAAGAATCGTTGCTTTGAACTGTAACTGTGTGTTGAGATTCACCATCTATAAAAGCATTTCCGATTTTAGTTTTCAATCCTTTCGTTTTGTCTGATGAAATGTCATCTGTTATTTGTCTCGTTTCAACTGTTACAGAAACTTTTTGGCTTTTATCTGTTAGATTTGTGATTAAAACTCCACATTCAGCCGTATCACGTTCGCGAAGCATTCTAGGTTGCACTTTTTGTATATTAATAGGATTTTGAACAAGAGCCTCGCTTTCGTTCAATGCAAATAAGTCATTTTTTACACCAAAAGCAGTTATTCTGTATGTTGTTAAATTATCCGGGAAATTGAATGAATATTTTACAGTTCCATCTTGTCCTGTAATAAGGGAAGGTTCAAAGAATGCAGTTGCTCTAAAATCCTTTCTTTCAGATTCATCTTCATCCTTTTCTGCCTCAGCATCTCCACCTTGCAAATCTTTTATTGAATAGATTACAGGATTCATCAAATAGTCTCTTGAATCTCCACCAGTCGTATAGAGAGGATAGTGTGAAGGATTATAGAAAAAGTCGATTGGATTTGGAACATGGTAATTAACTAAATCTAGTACGCTTCTGGCTGCCGCAAAAACAGTTAGTTCTGCATTTTCAACAGGTTTTCCACCTTTTGTTGCTTTTAATGTTAATGTCGCTTTTTCACCTGGTTTATATTTGTCTTTATCAAGTTTCATTGTAACTGAAAATGACATTACGTCTGGATTTATGAACAATGTAGTTGCTCCAAAATATCCTTTTGGTTTGTTTATATCAGTTTCGCCAAATTTCTGCGTTGGTTCTTTAGTTCTGCTTGATTATGATGAAACAGTCACATAGACAACCGGAATATAATTTCTGGCAATTTTTATGTTGATTATATTTGACGGAGAATCAAAGTGGTAAATTTCTTCTGTAAAAATTCCTTCTCTTTCTGTTGTAACAAGATAATCACCACGAGGAAGAGGACTTTCCAAAAGAATTTGTGCCGTGTCGCCAGGATTATAAAGTGAAGCTGATGGAGTTAAATTGATGCTTTCGGCGTTGTTTGAGTCTGGTCTAATAAAATCTCCACCTGAAACATAAAATTCATATTCAGTTGTGACTTTATTATTGTTTTTGTCTTCACCAAAAAATGTAATCTTATTCCATCCTGAGTTTTTTGGAATGAATTTAAATGTACCTTTGTTAGCAATTTGTATGTCACCAGAATCATCTATAATTTTATTTTCTTTATATCTAGTATAAACTGAATTATCAACAGCTTTTTCTTGTACTAACGACCATTCCGTGTGAGAAAGTTCATATTTTAATGATTTGATGTCCTTTTTTGACCCAATAAGTTCGCCTTCAGGATTTACAATAATATATGGAATTTGGATTTCTTTATTCTTCTGTGAAAATCCAACTATATTCTGTTTTAGCCCAATATAAAATAAAGCTGGATGAACAATTACACTGTTAGTTGCTGCGATTGTCTGGTTTGAAATATCTGTTACCTCGACTTCAACTCGATATTCAAAAGTTTTTCCATATACGTTTTTATCTGTGATACAAATGGAATCCGCAGTTCCTTGATTTGAAAGTGTTCCGTTCGTGGACGAATATTGATTTCTGCCATAAGAAAGAGACGAAAATCCGAATGTATAATTTTCATTTTGTAAATTAGTCGGTTGATATTTAATTTCTTGTTTGTACCAGTTTGTTTCATAATTGGCTCCGCTTAAATATCCACCTGCCAAATATGACGCGTTCAGTTGTGCCTTTATTTCATCCCCGGCAAAGTATGTTTTCTCTGGAATATCAATTTGTGATTGTGTTTTCAGCTCTTCAAAGCTTGCAACTTTTATGTAAACTCTGTCCGTGTTATACCACTTAATCTCTTCTTCATTATCATCTGATTTTCGTGTGTACATTAAGGCATAAGTTCCATTTTTTATATCTTGTGGAAGTGTGAAAGAACCGTAAAAGCCACCGCTATCTGATAATTCACCATTAATTGTAGAAATTGCATTTTCGTCTGATGAATTTATATTTTGCAGATTAATTAAATATTCACCTTTGTTTATTTGTAATTGTCCCAATATTTGATTTCTATCGATTCCTTTAAACGTTACTGTTTCACCAGGTTTATATAACATTCTGTCAACAAAAAAGAATGTTTGTTGAACACTTTTCATTGCTTTTGTAATACTGCTTTTGTAATCTACATATCTCCATTCAGTGTGTGAATTTGGAGTGAATATTGCCTTGTCTTTTCCATTTTTTACTAATAAAGCAATTGGATTATCTCTATCATTCAAATTCTCTGATAAAAAGAAATTTTGATGTTCATTATCAATGATTATAATAGCAATTCCATTCTTATCTGTAATTCCTTTTGCAAGGCTTGTTTCCTCGTCTAAGTCAGAAGAATAAGTTAATGGAAGAACAAATACTTCTGCATTTTCAATAGGTTTTCCGCTACTAAGGCTTCTTACCATAACAACAGCTTTGTTTATTCCAATTCTGCAAGTGATTCCTAAATCCGTAACCTGAACAGTTAAATAGTTTTTATCTGAGTACAGACTATTATCTTTATTAGGAAGAAAGCAATTTGTGTAAATTTCTGCAAACCCAAATCCATCATCCAAATACGAATCTAAATCAATTTCGTAAAATTGTTTTTTGTTCAATTCTCCAACAGGCAACTTTTTATTTTCTGATAGTGAGTTTTGATAATCTATGAATAAAGGGTTGTTTGTTTTTTGAACAGAGTAATAGGAATCTTCGTTAATATTTTGATAGCAGTAGATTAATTTATGTGGATATTGGGCTTCCATCATTTTGAAGCCATTATCAAGATATGTGATGTACGATTTTGCATTTCCTATTTTGATATTGTATTCAAGAAATGATTTATCACCGGTGTTGAAATTTTGACCGTAAATATCTTTTAATCCATTTTTTAATTTGAATGTGAACGAGGAATTGTATGTTAGCGGAAGATTATACAGACAAAGTGTTTTGTAATTTATTTTAATATTTTCTTCTGTAATTTTATAATCAAGCGATGTCTCAATATTATCAATTATTGTTTTTGAATCAATTTCTTGTGTAAAACGAGCTTCCAGATGACTTGATGATTGGTCATATACAATATACGGTTCTTTATCCCCATTGAGTGAGAATTTTTTTAATGTATTATATGAAAAGTTTTTGTCATCGTTACTTGTTCTAAAATATATTTTTGAATTAATTGGCACTTCATCAGTAATGTTTATTACAAATGTATTTGTTATTTCTTTGCTTTGATTACAGATTAATTTTCCGTTCCATGAAAAATCTGATTTGTCATATAGTGGAACAGCTTCAAACTTCATCAGCTGTTTTTTAGTTGAGCACTTTATGGAAAGTTCTTTTATTATCTGCTCTTTTGAAATTGCATAATTCACTCTCATGAAGACTTTTTTTTCATAAGGTGGGCAAATTTCATCGTATCCATAATATCTATCATTTTGACCAATGTAGCCTGGCATAAAAGTTGTAATAGAAAGAGGTGGAGTTTTTACTGTGAAAACTGATTCACCTTTTAGTGTTTTTTTATCAATTGATTTTAGATTTTTATTAACTGTAATTGTGTATTCTGTAGAAAAATCAAGATTCTCTTCTGCTTCAAAGCACACATGGTTTGTTCTAATCCATCTTTCTTTTCCTTTTAATGGAGGATTGATTTCTAGAATATTATTTGCTTTTGATTTTGACTGCAAGCTAGATAATTCAATTACAGGTTTCGAAAATATTACATAAAAAGATGGATTTTCAATGTTGTCTTCATCAAAAGATGTAGGTCCCCATGTTACGACTGTAAAATCCTTGTCATCCTGAATCGTCTCATCTTCAGAATTTGCATTTGTTACGATAGGTAATTTCTGTTTTTCAGTGTAGTATTTTGTTTTGTAATCAGCCAAATTTCTAATTTTATTTATGAATGATTCACTTTTTTCTGATGAATCTGTTTTTTGATTTATTTTCTTTGTGTTTATTTTGTTTGATTTAGAATTAACTTCAGGTTCTAAAGGGGTATAGTCAAGTGTGAATAAATTATTCATTTCGTTTTCAATATTGTCATAAAGAATGTTAGAATCATATAATTTATCAGAAATTAATTTGTTTTCGCCTTTTTGATTGGCTAAGTTTGTATTTACATCTTTTTTTGAATTACAACCAACAAATAAGAATGGTATTGCTAAGAATAAAGTTAAATATTTTAATATATTTTTCATTTATAACTCTTCCTCTGTTTTGATTTACCAATTTTACAATAATTACATATTAAAGAATAGTTCATTTTCTCATTGATAATCATCCCATCTTGACTATTTTCTAGTTTTGTGTAAAATAAAAATATGATTATTCTTTCACTAGTCAAAGTGCTATCAGTTCTCGTCCTAAACAGTATTAATACTGGGGTACAACTGTAGTATTTGTGAATGGTGGTTTCATTTATATATAGCAGAAAGCTCTCCAGTTTGGGGAGCTTTTTTTTTTATAGATGATTGTAGAATAATTAATCTTTTTATTTTTAGGATGCGATTATGAATAAAACTGGTGCAGAAATTATTGTTCATATGCTCGAAATGTATGGCATTGACACAGTAGCGGGAATTCCTGGAG
>JAAZCS010000049.1 GCA_012513125.1 Treponema sp.
GCAAAAGATTATCTAAAAATTGATGTAATTGAAAGACAGATTAAAAAGGAAGAGATTTCTGATTTTGTTGAATGTGGACTTTGTGGAACAGCCGCTGTAATTTCTCCTATTGGAAAAATTAACGACCATGGAAAAGAAATTATTTACAATAATGGAAAAGATGAAATGGGTCCTGTATTGCAAAAGATTTATGATACACTTACAGGCATTCAGATGGGACGTCTAACCGCTCCTGAAGGTTGGATTTACACAATATAAACTCAGTCTAAAATCTTATTACCTAAAACAAAAAAGCCCTTTAATCATTAAAGGGCTTTTATTTATCTAATTTTTCTTATAAAGCAATCTTTGTAACCATAAGATTTAAATCTTTCTGTTACGGCACCATATTCATCAATATTCATAGGTCCAATAATAATTTGCTTTGTATTACCAGTTTTTGAAGGTACAAGAACAATAGGATAATTATTTCCATATTTGTTTATAATGTCCATTACGCTTTCATCTTTTGTAACTGACGCAATCTGAAGATAATAACTTCCTTTTTGTAAATCATTTAATGAAGGAACAACGTATTTTTCATAAGAAGGTGTCATTTCAATTTTTACATTTACATCGATACAAGTTTTTTCTTCATCTGCTGATGATTCTGTTTTTGCGTTATCTTCAATGGCTACAGTTTCTTCAATAGAAATTGCCTCTTCTGGAGGATTCTGATCCACTGGAACTAAAACAATAGCTTGATATTCTTCATTTTCTTCAACAGACTCAACTTCATCACTATCATCCGTTGATGTAAAATCTTCAGAAGTCATATCTTCATCTAAAATATCTGTTTTTTCTTCAACAGATTCTTCTGGTTTTATTTCTGCCAATTCATCTGATTCAACAGACTCTTCAGCTATTGCTTCTTCTGGAACTACAGTTTCTTCTGCAATTATTTCTTCAGAATCGTCGGCCAAATTGGTATCGGCAACAGTTTCTTCATCAACTGGCTTTTCTTTTATGAACTCGTCAGCTTCAACAGATTCTTCCGTTTTATTTTCATCAGGAACAACTGTTTCTTCTATAACACTTTCTAAAGGCTTATCACTTGTTGTTTGAGGAAGATCTTCTAAATCTGTTTCAACAAATTCTTCGCCAATTATATCTTCAGAAATAGAATCTGGTGTTACTTCTTTCAATTCTGCTTTTTCTTCATCTTGAATATCAGTAAGACCGTTTACATCTGATTCAACAACTTCTTCTGTTATATCATTTTCAGGAATTGTTTCTTTTGTAACTTCTTTTGGCTCAATTTTTGTTTCATCTGCAGAATCTGAAAGAGGTTCTATATTTGAATCAACTACTTCCTCTGTTACAACTGCATCGCTAATCGCTTCTTCAGCTACAGCAGTTTCTTCTGTTGGAGTTTCGGCAACGACTGCTTGAGTGGCTGCTTCTGTTTCGGCAACTGCTACAGGAGTTTCGGTTGCTTGTTCAACAGGATTTGTAGAAACTGTTTCAGCTTCATTTTTTGTAGTATCTGCCACAACTTCTGAAGAAGGTGCACTTTCTTCTATAGGTGTTTCATTTACCCCGATATCAGATTCTTTTGCAATTACTGCAGAACCAAAAACACGCTCATCTTGTCCAGATCTTTTTGTGATTTTTACAATATTATTTGCATCTCTATTTATTCCAATCGCCGTGGCAGCTTCAGGTGAAAGCATAATTGCTACCCCTTCTGATGCATCTAGAGCGCCAATTACAAGAATGTCTATCGTTTTATCACCGGCAATATTTGTAACACTAATTGTGTCTCCAGGAAGATATCCTACTGTTTTTGCAAATAATCCTTGAGGAAAAACGCCATCATCAACAACAACAGCTCTTCCATCTAGTGAAGGACTGAATGAAGAGAATCCAAGATAAATACAAAGCAATACTAATATATTTAGAAATTTACTAATTTTTTTGTTTTTCATAACGTTCCACCCTTATGCTTATATCACTTTGTTTATTTCTGAAACAAGAAGCGATGCCATTGATTTAATATCTTCTATTTTAAAAGAATCTTTATTATTATTTTTTATAAAACTTTTTTGTATTTCTTTTCCACTTTTTACCGAAGTCAGCGTCCAGTCTAGTTTGATTATTGCATTTTCTAATTTCAGACTGTCTTTTACTTCTATATCTGAATAGCTCAAAACTACCTGAATAAAATAATCAGAAGAACCATCAAATGCCTCTGAAAAACCAGTACTCCAAAGCTTTTTGTCTTGACTATCACCCGAAGATACTGCAGCTGGCGAATTTGTCACAATATATCCTTGTTCAAAAAAATATGTTAATAATTCATCCTCTACCGCATAAGAATTTTCATGCACTTTTTCATTGCTTATGTCATGTTGAATTATTTGGAATGAAATCTGTTTAGCAAAACTAAACGAACTCACTACAAAACATAAAAAAATAAAAAATATACCTTTTTTTATAAACATCATTTACCACCAATCAATATTGATTATCCCTTTTCAATCATTTACATCATCGGAAAATCATTACATTAGGTTTAGAAGATTTTTTAATTCATTGTAAAATAACAGTTTCTATGCTAGTGTATTACTAGATTTTAACTTTAAAAGAGTTTTTATGAAGAAGATGGTTTACATAATTGGAGCTGGATTTGCAGGTCAAACGATTGCTGACGATATCAAAAGAAAAAAAATCTTTGGTACTGTCGCTGCGTTTTTGGATGATGACAAGAATTTAATCGGCACTGAAATCGAAGGTGTTCCTGTTTTAGGACCAATCAATCAGATTGCAAAAATGCTAAGAAATTCTGATACTGATGAAGCAATAATTTCAATACCATCAGCATCAACTGAACGAATTAGAGAAATTTACGAAATTCTAAAAAATAGCAATTTCATGCACATAAAAATTCTTCCAAGTATTAGCCAAGTTGTAAACGGAACTGCACACTTTGTTCAAACAAGAGAAATTGATCCACTTGACATTTTAGGACGAACACCAATTACAATTTCACTCAAACAAAGTTTATCATATCTACGTGGCAAAAGAGTTCTTATTACTGGTGCTGGTGGCTCAATTGGTTCTGAACTTGCTCGTCAGCTTTTATCAGGTGGCGCAGAAAGATTATATTTATTTGGACACGGTGAAAACTCAATTTGCCAAATTTTCAGAGAATTAAAAGTTCTTCAGGCAGAAGGTGTTGGTGAAAAAGCAACAATTGTACCAATAATTGGTGATATGAAAGATGAAACATATGTTGACTACATTATCGGAAAAACAAAATGTGATGTCATTTTTCATTGTGCCGCATACAAGCATGTGCCAATGATGGAAGAAAATCAGGTAGCCGCTGTTGAAAACAATATATTTGGAACAAAAAACATTCTTGATGCCGTATTAAAGTATAATGTCCAAAGATTCGTCTTAATTTCAACAGATAAAGCTGTTACACCAGTAAGTGTTTATGGTTATTCAAAAATGATTTGTGAAAAACTTGTTCTAGAAGCTTCACAAAAAGCATCTAAAGAGCAAGCGATTATGTTTGTCAGATTTGGAAATGTCTTAGGATCAAGGGGTTCAATCTTACCTATTTTTTCTACTCAGATAAAAAATGGCGGGCCTATCACAGTTACAGACGAAAATATGGAAAGATTTTTCATGACAATTCCTGAAGCTTGTTCTCTTGTTCTTCAATCTGGTGGAGTTGGTGATAATGGAGCTTCATATTTGTTGGATATGGGTGAACCAATAAAAATAATCGATTTAGCAAAGCATATAATTAAGTTTAGTGGTCTTGAACCATATAAAGATATTGATATAAAAATTATCGGTTCTAGAAAAGGTGAAAGATTAATTGAACCACTTTGGTTAAAAGATGAAAATCCAAAACCAACAGATTATTCAAAACTACTTCAACTAGAAAACAAACCTTACAAAACTGAAAGAATTAATTCTTTATTGCAAAAAATGAAACCAATTTGCTTTTTTGACAAAAAACAACAAGAATTATATAGAAATAAGGAAGAACTTATTGATATTATTTGTTCAGATTGTGAAAGTCTAAAAGATTTTTATAATGAAATAAAAAATAGCAATATAAAACATACAGATATTTTATAAATAAAGTAAGGTTCAATAATGAATGAAATAAAAGTTCCGTTCCATAGAGCGGCAATAACAGAAGATGAAGAAAATGCAGTTCTAGATGTATTAAAATCAGGATGGCTTACTACTGGTAAATATGCTCTGGAATTTGAACAAAAATTCAGTGAAATAGTTTCTACTGATAAAAAAGTGATAAGTCTTGCGGTTAATAGTAATACTAGTGGCATGATTTTAGCAATGGAAGCTTGCGGTGTAAAAAAAGGAACTTGTGTAATTACAACACCATATACTTTTGTTTCAACAGCTGCATGTGCAAGGCATTTAAATGCTGATGTTCTTTTTGCAGACATTGAAAAAGATTCATACAACATTGACCCTGACAAAATTGAAGAAATATTAAAAAAAGATGTTGAACACAAAGTCAAAGCTATAGTTCCTGTTCATATTGCCGGCAATATTTGCAAAATGGATAAAATAATCGAATTAGCAAAAAAATATAGTACTATAGACAATCATATTTACGTTATCGAAGATGCAGCACATGCCTTTCCATGTCCTACAAAATTAGGTTATGCAGGAACTATTGGAGATTTTGGAGTCTTTTCTTTTTATGTTACAAAAACTATCACCACTGCAGAAGGCGGAATGGTTTGTACAAAAGATGAAGCACTTGCAAAACGAATGACAATAATGAGATTGCACGGAATGGACAGAACTACTTGGGATAGATACACATCACCAAAAGCTTCATGGGAATACGATATTGTCGCCCCCGGATACAAATTTAACATTCCAGATGTTCTTGCGGCAATTGGAGTTTGCCAAGTAAAAAGAGCATTTTTATTTGATGAACAAAGAAAAAATGTTGTAAAAAAATACAATGAAGCTTTTTCAAAAACAGATTTTATTCAATTACCACCTGATTCTGAAGGAAACTCTTGGCATTTGTATTTAATGAGAATTATTCCAGAAAAATTAAAAATTAACAGAGACGAGTTTGCTAAAATTTTGCAATCAAAAGGACTGGGAATTTCAGTACACTTTATACCGATTTTTCATTTTTCTTATTGGAAAGAATTGTATAAATCATTTACAAAAGAAAATTATCCAAATTGCGAGACTCAATACTCAAGAACAATTTCTATTCCTCTCTTTCCTGACATGACACAAGAAATGATTGATATTGTAATTGATACAATAATTAAAACAGGATTAGAAAATCATGCCTAAGAAAAAGATATTGGATAATAATCTCAGAAATCTTGACGCTTCAACTTTTTATAGCGATTGTGAAAAAGAAGGTCTCCTTTATTCAAAACTGATTCGAAGCCCCGCAAAAATGGGAATTATTAAAGATGTAGTTTTACAAGATATTCCAGAAGGCTATTATTTATACACTGCAAAAGATATTCCTTCAAATAAAACAATTCACTACAACAATACAGAACTGAAAATTTTTGGATATGATAAAATTGGATATCAGGGTGAACCATTAGGAATTCTGATAGGTCCTTCTGAAAGAACTCTTTGTGAACTTTTAGAAAAAGTTGATACTCAATATGAAACAGAAACTCTTGAATCCGCATTAACAAAAGTTATGGATATAGCTCCAATAGAAAAAGATGAAATTAAACAAAATAATCAACCATCAAACAAAAAAAGTGATATTTTGGATGTTGTTGATCAATTGAATAAATTACCATCGCTAAATGACGTCATCGATAATACTCCTTCTGAAACACAAACTGAAGATAGCTCGATTATTGCAAAACGTATTATTAAATTTGGATTATACGAAAATACTTCTGAAGAGGAAGCTGATGCTCAACTTTTTTCTGAAAATATAAAAATTATTGAAGGAAATTGGTCTTCTTCTTCACCAAAAATGCCTTGGACAGAAACATCTGGAGCGTTTGGATATTATAAGAATAACCAATTGCACATTTTTGCACCAATAAAGTGGACTTATTTTCTTCAAAACTCACTTTCAGAAGTATTAAACATTTCTCTGGAACAAATTTTTATTCACAAAACAAAAAATCCAATTGGTGCTTCAAACGGATTATGGCGAACAACTCAAATTGCAATTCAAGTTGCAATTGCTACATTTGTTTCAAAAAAGCCAGTAATGCTTCAACTTTCACACAGTGAACAAAAAGCATACATGTCGTCTGATGTAAAAACAACATTCTCATACAAAACATCAATCAATGAAAACGGAATAATTGAAACTCTTAAAATAACAATCGATTCTGATATTGGCTTATGCAATCCTTTTGCTCAAGAAGTTATTGATAGACTTTCTATAGCATCTTGTGGTATGTATAAACCGAAAAATCTATATATTTCAGCAATAGCACATACTTCTCAAAATCCCCCTACATCAATTTCACTGACTAACATTGACTCTCAGTCTTTTTTTGCAATAGAAAATCAAATTCAAAAAATAAGTGAAATGTTACATATTTTTTCAGGTGATATAAGAATTAACAATACAACTTCTCAAACATTTCCTTTTACAACACCACTGGGAAATTTCTATGATACTTTGTCAACAGCAATCAAAATAAGTGATTTTAATAGAAAATATGTGTCCTTTCACACAGACGCATTAAACAGGGTTAAAGAAGACTCAAATCCTTTTTTTGCAATACCATTGCGAGGAATTGGGCTTGCTTCAACATACAATTCTTCTGGTTTCTTTGCTGAAAGTACATTTAATTATGATTCAAAAATAGAAGTTACACTATTCCAAGATGAAAAAGTTGTGATTCATTCGCTTCGACCATCTGCACCTATTCAAGAAATCTGGAAAAAAACAGTTTCTGAATTATTGAAGATTCCAACAGAAAATATCAAAATAGATTCAAATTTTTTAATCAACGAATTGCCTCGTCTTCCTGAAGATACAATTGGCAATATTAGTATTGTAAATGAAGTCCTAAAAAAATGCTGTAACGACATACAGAAAAGACGTTTTCATCAACCACTTCCACTAACATCAAAAAAAGGACTCTCTCCTTCTTCAAAACGTAATTGGAAAAACGACACATTCACAGGAAATCCATATTATTCACTTTCATACGCAACTGCAATTGTTGAAGTAGAACTGGATATAAATACATTCAATGAAAAAATCAAAGGAATTTGGCTCACCATCGATTGCGGTGAAGTCTTGGATGAAACAGCGGCCATCAACAGCATCAAGCTAGACA
>JAAZCS010000006.1 GCA_012513125.1 Treponema sp.
AACCAATACCAGTAGATGAAACATAATTCAATGCTGAACAATTAAAGATGAGATTTACAAAACCCGACTCAATTATCTTTGAAACTTGTTTCTGAAAAAAACTAGAATTGTAAGTATCGATATAACCACTTAAATAAACGAAAATTCCATTCTGAACGCCTTCGGCCTTTCTGATTACGATAGATAAGCTATCATCTTTTTCATTGTCAAAACCTGGTATCAAAGAGTTATTGTTATCCATCTATCACTCCCAAAAATTATATGTAATAACTAAAAGATAATACAACATAATAGATATGTCTGTCAAACTTGAATTAACTAAAAGTGAGAAAAACAAATCATTTATGGACTTTACTATATTTTACAATTATCCGATATTTATATTATATTTCTTTTTTTAAAATGTAAAAAGGACTTTTTATGAATAAAGCTTTAAAACTTGTGCTAATGTATTTATTTTTTTTCATTGTGTTGCTAATTGCAGGTACATTTCTAAATTTCTTCTATTTAAATTTATTAAATTTAGTAATTGGTAGCAAATCTTCTGTAAATTATGTTGATTCTTTAATACTTTCTTTTCTTTATGCTTCTTCAGTTTTAGTGCTTGTAATGGGACCTGTGATTATTTATTACAGAATTAGACACATAAGTGGAATTCCTCAATTGATTTCATTTATTCTTTTGTCTGTTGTTGCTTGGAATTTGCTTTTACCTTCAATTTTTAAATTAAAAAATCTATATATTCAAAAATATCCTCACAGTGAAAACGAGAAGATAATTACAAAGGATTATTTTAGAACTAGCGATGAAAAAATCTTTTATTTTACTGATGATTTGTCTAATGAAAACAATAATCCTGTAGCGATTGT
The DNA here is from genome assembly GCA_012513125.1 of Treponema sp. GTDB lineage: Bacteria > Spirochaetota > Spirochaetia > Treponematales > Treponemataceae > Treponema_D. Next base: position 870 of record JAAZCS010000006.1, read on the forward strand.
AATTAATCCTAATGAAAAAGAAAGTGTACAGATTGAACGAATTGAAAATTCTCCACATTATATATTATATGATAATGCGAGTCCGTATAGTGATTTATTAATCAAAAATAGTTTTCCTTCCAAGCTAGTAAATGAAAGGTATTTGAGCTTTTCTTCAATATTTATAAGAGGAGAACAAGCTTTTAATAAGGGATTTTCTTATTGGCTAGGATTTCTTTCATTGGCACTTGTAATCTGTTCAGTGTATGGACTTTCAAACTTTTTTGAGTGGAGATTAATGAATACAACTTTGCTTCTTTCCTCAACATTTCTTATTCTTCTATTTAACTTGGTTTATTTTTTCCCGATTTTTTCAAAGTTTAAAATTAAATATATTCAGAGCAAGGAATTATTTCAGTTCTTAAGTAGATTTGTGGATGATCCGTTTCTTTGTGTGATTAATGTTTTTACAAGTTTTATATTTATTACGATTGGCATAGTAAATTATTTTAAAAATAGGAAAAAGATTTGATTTTAAATAAGCCAAATATCATAGGGAAAAAGTTCAAGAGGGTATAATGAAAAAAATAATTGGTATTTTATCTATATTTTTAGGATTTGGATTCTTGATCTGTATAGTTATGGGATTTGTGATTCCTGTAAATGCTGAAATTATTGAATCAAAAAAAATTCTATATAAATTATTATGCGGAATTGAGCATTTCTTGAATTATTTGCCGGCAGTTGTTTTTACAGGATATGTAATAAGTTGCTCAGTTTCTTTTGGACACAATGCTGAAGGAAGTACTTACAGATTTTCGGATGCAATGTGGAGTCGTTTTAAAGTTGTAATCATTTCTGCTTTGATTTGTACTGCAGCATTAACAATTTCTAGGGAAGTTTTAGTTACATCTGTTCAAAATTCAAAATATAATATTGTTAATCAGCCAAAAATAATTACTGAATATATTCAGATGGGAAATCATCTATTGAATGAGGGGTCATACAATAGAGCTTTGAAATATTCAAATGCAGTGTTAAAACTAGAAAAGGATAATGAAGAAGCGAAATCTATTCAAGAAAATGCAAATATAGAACTGAATAGGCTTTCATCAAGCGATATTAGATTTAAGTTGAATGAATCTGATGTTCAGCTTAATGTTCAATCTGTTAATCCAATCAATATAGATAAAGAATCAATTTCTGAGGTTTATGAATGCTACAAAAAGGCAAAAAGTGCGTTTGATAATTCAGAATGGTTTAATGCACATTATTATGCAGAGCTTGGAATTTCGCTATCAACACTAAAAGATCCAAATCTTTCTGATTTGCGGGTTTTATCAACGTCGGCATGGAACAATATAACCGCCATTTATAATGAAACAAGATCAGAACAACAGATTCTGTTTAATAAAAAATATCAAGGTTATGAAGCTTTGCTTAAAAATAATGACTTGGAAGCATATTACATTTTCTGGAATCTGTTTAATTCATCAGACGAAATGAAAAGTGATTCAGAAGTTATTTTTTACTTAAATGTTGCAGAACAAAGATTAACAGAAAAGTACTTTTTTATAGACGAAACTTTTGAAATGCAAAGTTTTGAAACAGCAAATAATGTTCATTTTGCATATAATTATAAAGATGGTTCAAAAGATGTCGTTTATTTTAAAGGTATGACATCAGTAAAATCAACAGGCGGTTCAATTCAGTATTTGAGAGGATTGACGATTGTTTCTTATGATAAAGATAGAGAGAATTTTCAAACAATGACTGTTTCTTATGCAAAAGTTCTTCCTGTTTCTGTTCAAATGTTCTCAAAAGAAACGAAAGAGCTATTGGGAATTGATGAAAAAACTCAATATGTCCCATATATAATGTTGAAATCTATAGGGCGTGATTCTGATAAAGAAGTAAATACACCCGTTTATTCATATTTAAATGATTATGTTCCTTCAAGGTATTCACATCCTCAAGATTACATTATGTTGCCAATCTCGTATGATGATTTTTTAATGCTTGAAGCACCAATAAATAACCCAGATAATATTTCGCTTCCGTCTCTTTGGAAATTGGCTCCGAAAATATCTGAATATGGTTTTTCACAGGAAATCTTTTTTCAAGCTTTGTACAATAGACTTTTGTACCCATTTTGGATTTTAGTAGTTTTTGTTGCTTTGGCCTCTTTTGGTTGGAATAATAAAATTGGAAGTACTCAATATTTTCAATTTTCATGGGTTTTTTCTTTTCCATTTATGATTATCATTGGTTTATTTTTATCGGTCACTTCAGATTTTATATTAAAATTATCAAATGCGTTTTTATTAAGTGTTATAGGCTCATCATATTTGGGGTTGTTTTTAGGTATTTTCGTAAATCTATTCTTGCTGATTCTTCTTTCCATCTATTTCCTTGCACGAAAGTCAAACTAATAAGAAGTCAATCTACTTGAACATAGTTTTTAGTAGTATTAAACTACAAAGGTTATGATGAACGTAGATTGTTTAGATAAGGCTATTCGCCGGGTTGCTGATTTTCCAAAACAGGGAATTCTTTTTTATGATATTACTGGTGTACTTGTTGATAAAGACGCTTTTAAATTTTGCATAGACAGAATGGTTGATTTGTACAAAGATTCAAAAATTGACGCGATTGCAGGTATAGAATCACGTGGTTTTTTGTTTGCAGCTCCATTGGCAGAAAAATTAGGTTTGCCTTTAGTGTTGATTAGAAAAAAGGGCAAGTTGCCTGGCGATACATATAAGTGCAGTTATTCATTGGAATATGGAACTGCAGAAATTGAAGTTCATAAATCTGATGTTAAAAAAGGTCAGAAATTTCTAGTTATTGATGATTTGATTGCAACCGGTGGAACTTTAGCAGCAAGTAAAAACTTGATTGAACAAGGTGGATCTAGCGTAGAGGAATTCTTTGGAATTATCGGATTGCCAGAATTGAATTATGGCAAAGTATTGTCTCCAGTTAAAGTAACAACATTAATTAATTATTCAGGAAAATAAAAAGGTAATAAAATGATAAAGCTACCATCAAAATATTCAAGTATTTTAGGAATAAAAGAAACAGAGCATGCAATTGTTGCAGTAAAGGATTTTTTTCAGTTACAATTATCAACAGAGTTGAATCTTTCAAGGGTTACAGCCCCTTTATTTGTAGCGGCTGGAACTGGTGTAAATGATGATTTGAATGGAGTTGAACGTCCTGTTTCATTTCCTGTCAAAGATTTAAATGAAAAAAAGATGGAAATTGTTCAGTCTTTGGCTAAATGGAAAAGATTAAAGGTTACAGACCTTGGTTTAAAGCCAAATTTTGGAATTTACACAGATATGAATGCTATTCGCCCCGATGAAGAGTTAGATCCTGTTC
>JAAZCS010000050.1 GCA_012513125.1 Treponema sp.
TTGAAATACCTGAGGACAAAACCGTTGATCTGGGTAATATTATTAATACATATAACGATATAGTTGATGATAATAATAAATTTACATCAGAATTGGAAAATGCAAAAAAAAATGCTCAAAATGCGTTAAGGCTTCAAGAAGTTTTTGAATTTTGTGATACTATTAAGTATTCTGAAATAATGAAAAAAATAGACATTTTGCAAAAAGAAAAAAATAAAGCTTCTGAGACTTTACAATCTATTCAGAATAAAATTGATGTAAAAATGGCTGAATTGCAGGAGAAACGTCGGCTCCTTAATGATGAAGAAGAAGGCGCTCGTCAAGTTAATCAATATCTGAAAAATTATTTCGGATACAATTATTTATCATTGCAGGCTGAAAAAATTGACAATGAATCATCAAAAACTCGGTTTAAAATATATAGAAACAATAAGCCAGCGTTTAATCTAAGCGAGGGTGAATGCAGCTTTATAGCGTTTTGTTATTTTATTGCCAAGTTAAATGATATTGATACACAAAACAAAAAGCCAATAATTTGGATTGATGATCCTATTTCTAGCCTTGATAGTAATCATGTATTCTTTGTTTATAGCCTCATATTATCTGAGATAGTAAAAAAATGCAATTGGTCACAGCTATTTTTATCAACACATAATCTTGATTTTTTAAAATATCTACATAGACTTAATGCTAAAGAACATAGTCCAAGCAAAAATAAGCTCGTAAGTGTTGAAAAACGTTATTTTGTTATTCAGAGAAAGGGTGAATTATCGACAATTCAAAAAATGCCAAAATATCTTTCAGAGTATGCTACTGAATATAACTATCTTTTCTCACAAATTTACAAATGCTCTCAAATCGAAACCATTGATGATTCCAATCATGATTTAATATGCAATTTTGGAAATATAGCCCGACGGTTTCTTGAAATTCATTTGTACTTTAAATATCCAGACATGTCAGATTGTGCTGATAAATTGCGTAAATACTTCAAAACAGATGATATAGCAGCTGAAATGATTAATAGGCTTTGTAATGAAAGCTCACATGGTTCACTTGAGCAAGCTGAAAAAGTAGATGAATTACCAGAAGCAATTTATGTAGCAAAAAAAATAATAAAAAAACTGCAGGAGGATACAGAACAGTATAGTTCACTTTTGAACAGTATTAGTTAAGCCTATACAGCTAGGCCATCAATTGATTTGAGTCTGCGATTTACATATATCAGTAGCCGCATTCAATGTAGTTTCCGGCAACACTGGCCAAGGCATAACTCACTACGAATTTTTAGTACAGAGTGAATGCGTAAGCATTCACTCTGACATTGACGGGACCCCATGAAACGGACTCTATAATTAAGGAAACGTCTAATTTAATGGGTAAATATATCCATGAAATTAAGTACCTACAAAAACTATTAGTTTTTGACATGGATATTTTCTCAAAATAACTAACTAGTTTCGAGGTACTGATGTTTTACCCTTTTTATAATATATTTTACTTCGTACATATATTAACTTTGCATTATATCAATCAAGCTTGGTAATTAAATCAAATACTAAACAAGCTTGGGATAACTCATAACCAGCATTCGCTGTCGTTCCTCTTCTGCTAATGCATCATAGAAAATATATAATGCAGAACTAGCTCTTGAAACTGCTACATAGTGCAATAATCTATGTTAATCATCCAGAAAGGCATCTATGTCCATCAGGATTACCATTTTTGCTTCCAGTCCTTTAAAAGAAGAAATTGTAGAAAATCTCAATTCATCTTTTTTAGCCTGCCACATAAATCCTTCTGTCTTTAATTTACCGATTCCATTTGGTAACTTACCATGATTAAGGCAACAACGAGGATTATCAATTGAATAAGATGATATAAGTACAATTTCCTGGTTTTTTATGCCTTCCCTTTTTAATTTCCATAATAATTCTATAACTTGTGATACCTCATCCTCTAATGATGAATACATATGGTATTCGTAAACGGTAAACCATGCGTACTACCCAAAAAAA
>JAAZCS010000051.1 GCA_012513125.1 Treponema sp.
TGCAAACAAATATGACTTATCTTGATGAAAAGAGAGTAGAATTAAATTATGAAATGCCTTTAGCCGAAGTATTGTTCGATTTTTATGATAAATTGAAAAGTTATAGTAGAGGTTATGCATCTTTTGATTATGAAGTGACTAATTATAAACCTACCGAACTTGTAAAAATTGATATTTTAATTAATTCGAAACCAGTTGATGCCCTTTCGTTTCTTACATTTAAAGAAAATGCAGTTGATAGAGCAAGAAAAGTATGTGATAGATTGAAAGATGAAATATCACGGCAGCAATTTAAAATTGCAATACAAGGAGCTATTGGAGGCCAAATAATTGCACGAGAAACTGTCAATCCTGTGAGAAAAGACGTTTTGGCAAAATGTTATGGTGGTGATATTTCACGAAAAAGAAAACTTCTTGAAAATCAAAAGGAAGGAAAAAAGAGAATGAAAATGGTTGGTGATGTAGAATTACCTCAGAGTGCATTCTTGGCTGTTCTTAAAGAAAAAGAAGATAACTAATTTTCAAATATTTTTAGAAAATATACAATGGAGGATTTTACTCTTTTTAAGAAAGAAATATCCATTGAGAATTTCCATCCATCAGGGAAAAATAAATATAAATATTCTCTTTTACTTAATAAAGAGAATATTTTTTTGTCAATTTCATTTTTTGAATAGCTAGTTTGTCCTGAAAGTAATTGCTCACATTCCTTTAATATATCAATTTCTTTTTGATAATAGTCTTGAATCTGCTCACCAATATTGGATGGATATTTTATTTTTAATTCACTTGTATTTTGTGAACATAATGAACCATTATAAAAAAAAGGCTCCGAATATTTAATTTTTAGCGGAATTCCAAATTTGGACGATGAAAATAAATTTATTTTGTCGCAAAAATAATTATTGAATAATTCCGCGTAAGAAATAAGAATTTTTGTTGAAAAAATATTATTTTTTTCAATAGGTATAGAAGAAGTATTATAACAACTGTAAAAGTTTTCTAGAGAGGATATTCTTTCTTTTTTTAATAGGGAAGAAATATGTGGCATTGATCCATTCTGATGGGTTTTTCCTTTTGAGTATGAAAAATCAAGACCATAAATGAATACCGGAATGGTATCGTCAATCCTAAATTTTAGGGCAAAGAAAACAGCTGTTAATCCCACTGAACCAAATGGTGATATTGAAAAAGGAAAAAAATCTTGCTGCTTTAATTTTGAAAAAAACTCGGAATCAAGAAATTCTGTTGCAAAAAAAGATATATTCAAGGAAGAAAAATTCTGCAAGATAGAAAAAGAAGCTGACAAACTGGAACAAATGTGAAAATGATGTTTTTTAGTACCGACGAACGCATCATCTATGATTATTTGAGCTTCTTCAATAAAGACACAATCTGGTTCAATATCATTCATTAAAAGTGGTCTAAGCGATGTGTCTACACAAATAATGAAATATTTATTTTTGTTTTTTTTAATTTGTGCAATACCTTTTTCTGAACTTTCACCTGCTCCAAAAACAACAATAGGTTTTGAAATCTTTTCAATAAATGAGGAAATGGGAATTGTTTCAGGAAGTCTTTTTAAGTTTCTAAAAAGATTTGTTGAATACAATTTACCGAATTTTGTAAGCGTAAATCGGTTAGTCCAGAATGTTTTAATTGCTCTAATACAAAAGTCCTCTATTTGATTGTATAAATCACTTTGAAAGGAAGTCCCTGCCGAGAAGTCAATACGAATAATACGTTTAAAAAAGGCTGGATTTGATTTTTTATATCCATTGCTGAATGTGTATGATGATTTTATGAGGATTGAAGGTAATGATAAAAGTTCTTCTTTTGATAAAAAAACAAAATTATTGTTATTATCACTTTGAAGTTGTTTAATTTCATTGAGTTCATTTGTAAAGTAATGAAGTTCATTGTCTAGTTCACAACCTAAGAATAAACAATGTTGTGCTTGTTTTTTTATTAGTTCAGATAATCCATAACATAGACAAGGAGAAAAACAAAGAACGATTGTTCCTTCTAAAATTGTAAGTTCTTGTATTTTATTTAATATTTGTTTTGAAGGATTGTACTTTGAGTAAAGGTATTTATTTTGATATGATAAAGAAAAGCCCTGCGTTGTTTGAACTAAGCAGGGCTTTTTTATTTCAATAATATCCAAAAAATTTAATCCACAAAATTATTGAAGAAAACTTCTGATAGATTATTTTCTAGTTTAGGATTATCCATTATAAAGTTTTGAGCTGCATTTTCATCATAAGAAGAAAGTGAAGTAAATGCTACAGGTTCTTCGCTAATTGAATTATCTTCAGTTGTATATTGAACAACTACAATGTTTTTATTTACAACGATAGGTTTAGAAATGTCACCTTTATTTAATGAATATGCTGTTTTTAGGAATGTTTCGTTAGTATCAAGTCCATATACATTTGTGCTTAAAGTTTTGAATGCAGATACATTTCCATAATTAAGAGGTGTTGGTTCAATTGTAATTTTATCATAGCTTAGTTTTGAACAATCTGAATCAAAATTGCTGTTAATTGCAAGTGTTGTAAAATCAGTAGCTTTTGCAACAAAATAATCTTCAATTACAGACATCTCATAATTGTTAATATATGTTGTAACATCATTAATTACAGTTTCGTTATCAAAATCAGGATTTACAGAATTGCTATCTTTTTTGAAAATAGAATATCCTGTTGTGGTTTTAATAATACTACTTGGAGAATCGCTTGAAAGAGCAGCAATTACCGAAATGTCTTCTTTGTTATCAAGAATATTTTCAACTTGGTACTGATATGAACCAGTGATTTTTCCTTCAGTATTACTAAAGTTTTTTGTTGAATATTCTGAAACTGCTTCTGCAAATGTTATTTCATTGTTGTTGAGTCTTTTTATAACAGTTTTAGCTTTTGATTCATCTTCTGTTGTGATAACTGATAAATCATATTTTACAAATTTTTGAGTATTTTTATTTGCAAATTTTAATATTTCTTCTGTTGGATAGTCATTTGTATTAAAAACAACCATATCAAATCCACGTTTGTTTGTATTGCAAGAAGTTAGGAAATCCAATTCTGCATCTGATTCTTTGATTCCAAAAAGCTGTTCTGTTCCAAGTGTGTCAGTGTTAGAACCGAAGTTATCGTCGCTATATCTGGCAGAAGTAAGATTTCCTTCTGCATCTTTGCGCATTCTGATAATTGTTGATTCTGGGGTTTGTTTGTAAATCTTTGACGAATATTTGCCTGTCTCATCTGTGAAATATGCAGCCATAGATCTGTTTATAGATTCGTTAGGGACAATATAACCACTTTTATCAACTGCATCTGCATATGACATTTTTAAAACAGTAGAATTAAATGAATAGTTGAAAATATAGTAATATGATGATGTATCAATTTGTTGATTTTGATTTTGACTTTGTACCATTTGACCATAATATGAAACGAAATTATATAAATCAGTACCCTGTTCATATTTAATTTCCTTACCATTATATTTTCCAAATGCTGGCAACTTTTCTTGTTTGCTAGAAATACCTGTTAATGCAGGTAATAAAACAAATACGAATGCACAAATTAATAAAATTATTAATGAACCTATTGTGTAAACACTTTTTTTCATGTTGAAATTCCTTTTTTAGACTTATAAAGTAAACAATTATATCATATTATAGTAGAAATTACAATATTTCTATCTAGATGTTATTAATTTTGATTTAGATGAATATCTTTGTAATCCTTCATTTATTAAAAGTTCTACAAGATTGTTAAAACTTAATCCGGCTGCTTCACACATTTTTGGAAACATACTTATTGAAGTGAATCCAGGTAATGAATTTACTTCATTTAAATATACTTCTTTTGTTTCTTTATCTATAAAGAAATCAACTCTAGCAAGACCTGTCAATTCAAGAGCGTTGTATGTAGCAGCTGCAACTTTTCGTATTTTTTCCAAATCATTTTCTGAAAGATTAGCTGGAATTTTTAAGGAAGCTCCTTTTGGGTCGTTGTACTTTGCATCAAAATCATAAAATGTATGAGAAGGAATAATTTCTCCTGGAATATATGCAACTATTTGTTCATCTTCATTATTTTCACTATAAGTGACAGAGTTTCCCGTTACGCTACATTCAATTTCTCGGGCGTTTATTGATTTCTCAATAAGAACTTTATCATCCCATTGGAAAGCTTCCATTATCGCAAAGCTAAGTTCTTTTCTATTTGTCGCTTTTGATGCTCCATTTGATGAACCCGCAGAACATGGTTTTACAAAAAGAGGGTAGCCAAGTTCTTTTTCAGTTTTTTCAATAAAGTCGTCATACAAAACTGAATCATTTATAACAAATCTTTTCAAACAAACATATGGAACAACAGGAATTCCAACACAGTCTAAAATCTGTTTTGTTTTTTCTTTATCCATTGTCAATGCACTAGAAAGCGTTGAGCAGCCAGTGTATGGAATGTCTGCCATTTCAAGTAGTCCTTGAATTGTGCCATCTTCGCCGTATGTTCCATGAAGAACCGGAAAAACAATATCGATAGTTAATGATTCATTTTTTACAGAAAAGGCTTTTGTTTTTCCACCAGGAATAATACTTATAAGATTATCTTTTTCTTCGGAAATTGTTAGTACAGAGTTGTCATCAGAACAGATTCTTTTATATTCATTTTCATTTTGCAAAAACCATTTTCCATCTTTTGTAATGCCGATTAAATAAACATTATTTTTTTTGTTAATTCCTCTCACTATTGAAGAAGCTGAAATTAATGAAATTTCATGTTCGCCACTTCTTCCACCATAAATAACTGCGATATTCATATTATCTCCTATAAAAAGTTACGAGTAAAGCTTCAGCTTTAGGAATAACTTTTTACGCTGTTTTGAAAAAAACAGCAGTAAAATAAAAGTTTGCGACGCAAACTAAAAATCAAAAGATTGACGCTATTTTTGGCAATCTTTTGATTAAATCTCCTATAAAAA
>JAAZCS010000052.1 GCA_012513125.1 Treponema sp.
ATGGTAGAAGTGTTCACGTAACGCTAGATGAAAGTCCTGTCGGCTCGAATGATATTTCAGCGAAATTAAATAATTTAATTGAAGCCGATGACATATCAAACTTTGATAATGCTATTTCTGTTCTAGATAAAAGCGTAACTGCAATTAAAGCAAAACGTGGATCTGCGGGTGAGTTGTATTTTATTCAATCCAAAATTGAAGAAGACCGTACAGCTCTAGAAGATATTGACTCACGATTAAAACAAAATAAGGAATGTGAAAAACGAATTGCAATTGAAAAGCAATCTATTGATGAACTTCAAAAACAGCAGGACAAAGTAACAGAACAGCTTTCAGATTCTGCAAAATATGAAAGTAAAATCAGATATGAACAACTCAAAAATGATTTATCAGAAGCGGAGAAATCAAAAGAATCAGTAAAAAATTTTTTCAATGGAGAAATTCCATCATCAGACATGATTTCAAATATGGATACTCTTTGTTCAAAGTTTAATACTGTTGAGTCTAATATCAAAACTCAATCAGCAACACAATCTCAGAAAAACGATTATGAGCAATTAAAAGCCTACTTTGCAGGAGATATTCCATCTGCAGAACAGATTTCTGACTGTATTAAAGCTGACAATGACTATAAGAACTTTAAGCAAAATGAAAATTCATTAAAGCTGACTTTAACAGAAAGCAATGAATTAGACTCTTTAAAACTTAAGTATGGAGACAATGCTGTTTCTTCTGAAATAATTGCAAATTATATCGCAAGTGTTGATGAAGTTCAGAAGATGAAAAATGATTTATCTGAAAAAAAATCGCGTTTAGCAGCCGAAGAATCTCAATACCAGACAAAAAAACAACTAAAACCGAAAAATATCAAAAAAATTGTTTTCATCACTATAAGCATAATTGCGTTAATTACAGGAATAATTGGATTTGTAATAAATATACTTGCAATGGGTATTACTGGATTAGTTTCTGGAATAATATTATTAACTCTTGGAATTATTTCAAAGGGTAAAAAGCTAGATTTGTCTTCGCAGGAAGCCTTAATCAAAATGCAATCAGAAGAGATTAATAATCTTACCAGCAAGATTTCAGAAACTGAAAATCAATACAAAACATTTATAGCTAAATATAATCCTAATTCTACTTCAGAATTTATGGCTTTATCTTCAATCAATAATGAATATGAAAGTTATAAACGTCTTTCTGCGAAATTTAATGAATATAATACCTGGTTGTCAAATCAGCCGGATCCAGAAACTTTTGTTAACAAAATAAAACTTTTTATCACACGATATTGCAAAACAGATGACATTTCTTCTGTCCCAACACATATTCAAATTTTAAATGATAAACTAAAGAAACTTGAACAGTTGGAAAGTCTTATAAATTCTGAATCTGATAATGATAAAACACTAGCAGAATTCAAGGAAAAATTGAATTCTATTCTTAATAACTATCATACAGATAAAACACACTCATTTTCTGAACAAGTAAGAGAAATTCATGACAAATTAACAACTTTAAATAATTGTGATTCTCAAATTGATGAAGCTAGAAAAAGACTAACTGTTTTTGAAAACGACCCTGTTAATGATTTAAACAGCTTTGAAAATCTTAAAAAACCAGAAAAAACTGTTGATGAATTACAGGATTTAATGACTGAACTTTCTTCTAAAGTAAATAATGTAAATGTAACAATTTCCAGTTACAAAAAAACAATTGATGATAACCTCACTTTTACAGACAAGAAAGAAGATATCGAAACAGAAATTGAAAGTCTGGGATTACAAAAACAGGAAAAGACAAAAGAACATAAGATTCTTCTTACAACAATAGATTTCCTTAACAAAGCTAAAGAGAATCTGGATGCAAATTATAGTGACCCTATGAAAGAAGGCTTCAACAAATATGTAAAAATGTTGGGCGGTAACTTAAATTTGCTTATAAATACAGATCTTGAAGTTTCTCTGGATTGTGATGGAAAATTACACGAAAGTGAGTCATTAAGTGAAGGTTATAAAGATATGGTCAACTTCTGTTCCAGAATGGCTCTTGTTGATGCATTATTCAAGGAAGTTACACCGCCAGTCATTTTGGACGACCCTTTTGTCAATCTTGACGACGAGAAAGTTCCTAATGCACTTAAGCTTGTAAAAGAAATTTCCAAAGAGAACCAGGTAATTTATTTTGCATGTCATAAAAGTAGAGAAATATAGGAGGAAGTGAAAAATGAAAATTATTTTAGATGTTGATGATTTTGATCAATTTGATTCTTTCTGTCAGGATTCAATAGATGGAGAGATTTATGATTCTCTGATAGAGCCATTATTTGATTCTGGTAAAGGAGATGAATTTCTTGGATATTTAGATAAACAATTTCCAAAACCAATTATGACTATGGATTTAGAAAAATATTTGGCAGATAATTTAGCAACTCTTATTGAAAATTTTGCTGTACCAGATTTTGACGAAAATGAAGAATATGATATTTATGATTATTCTGATTTGAGAAACATATGCTTATTTATCGGAGAAAAATTTTTAATTCAATCTATAGAGAAATGTAACAAAGAGGATGAATTTTATGATTACGTGGTTGAAAAGATTTCAGATTGTATTTCTCCAAACGATTTAGAGCTATATTTGAAAAATAATGGAAAGAAAATAAGAAATATACTTGGAATATAAAAACATTTTTGAAAAATGTTAATTGAAAAACATAACAAAGAAAAACATATGTTTTTAAGAACTTACTTTTTATTATAGGGCACAAAAAGCATAACAAAGGTTCGTAGCCGACAGCGGGTCAAACCCGCTGCGGTACAACCATTTGTTAGGCGGACGGGCCATTGGCCCGCTTATTGTTAATAGGTATGGTCCTCCATCATTTTTTAATCACAAAGAATAAAATCTGAAGGAGGATTTTATGAAGAGAAAATTAATAGTCTTTTTATTCTGTTTGATTTCAATGCAAGTATTTGCACAGGTTTCAGGAGCTGATAAAATTAATACTGAGTATTATGG
>JAAZCS010000053.1 GCA_012513125.1 Treponema sp.
ATCTGCAACTGCAAATCAATAATCTTCTGCAATCTTGCTTTTTTTACTTCTAAATCAATTTGAGCTTCCATTTTGCAAGCAGGAGTACCCTCGCGAGGATTGTAATAATACATGAATGCATTTTCATATCTGACTTCTTTCATTAATTCTATAGTTAATTCTAAATCATCTTCTGTTTCACCGGGAAAACCTATCATTAAATCTGTTGTTAAAGATACATCGGGGATGGCTTTTCGAATTCTAGAAACTAGAGAAATGTAATCTTCGCGAGAATAACATCTATTCATTCTTCGCAAAATTGATGATGAGCCATGTTGAACAGGAAGATGAATGTGGTGGCAAATTGAAGTTTCACTTGAAATAACTTCGATAACCTCATCTGATAAATCTTTTGGATGGCTAGACATAAATCTAACCCACTCTATTGAAGATTTTGATTCTTTTAAATGATTTGCTATATTTTGCAATAACCCGGCAAAGTTCATTCCGTCATTATCATAAGAATTTACATTCTGCCCTAAAAGAGTTATTTCTTTTACTCCATATTTTGACAAAACATCTATTTCTGAAATGATTTCGCCATAATCACGACTAACTTCTCTTCCTCTAACATAAGGGACAATACAATAAGTACAAAAATTGTTGCAACCATGCATAATTGGAACCATTGAAGAAAAAGAACCTTGCTCATATGATAAAGGTGCAAATTGATATTTTTCATCATCATCAATAAATCCAGCATTTGTCTTATTTTCTACAGCGTCAATTATCCGCCCAAAATGTTGTTTTGCAAAAGTTCCAAGAACATAATCTATGAATGGATAATCAGTTTGAAGAGATTTCAAAAGTCGTTCCGCCATACATCCAGCAACAACTAAAGTTAATGGTTTTGGACCATCTTTTACATATTCAATTGCCTTTTCAAGATTCTTAAACTTTGCGTCTTTTTTGCAATTTCTGACGGCTTTTAACCCTGAATACCAACCAAGTCTGCCAAAAATTCTATTTTCCGCAGTTGCACGAACTGAACACGTATTGATAACAACAAGATCAGCTGTTTCAGCATCAACACTTGCAGTCCATCCTCTTGAAATTAATAACTGTTCAATTGACGCAGATTCTGCAATATTCATCTGGCATCCATAAGTTTCAAAGAAATATTTCACTTGTTATCCTTTATTTTTTTTATTGTATTCCGCATAAGCATATGCATTATGAAAATGAATGCTTTCTTCATTTTCTGCCTCAACACTGAACCATTTAAACGGATTATTGATAGAAAAGTTTTTCAACCCCAAATAGACTTCGCGTACAACATCTTCAACAAATCTTGGATTATCATAGGCCGCTTCTGTCACAAATTTTTCATCTTTTCGTTTTAAAACTGAATATAAAGGGCTTGAGGCACAATTCTCTACCAATTTAATTACATCTTCTATCCAGAAAAAATCTGAATATAACACCTTTACACTCACCAGTCCTCTTTGATTATGAGCACCATATTCGCTTATTGCTTTTGAACAAGGGCATAATGTTGAAACTGGAACTTGAATGGAAATATTGAACTTTCTATTTGAGTCTTCAACTTCAGCTTCAAATGAACATTTGTATTCCATAATTCCTTTTTCATGACTTACAGGGGCTTCTTTTTCAATAAAATAAGGAAAAACAATTCTTCCATAAGCTTTTTGAGCATCCAAAGATATTCTTATTTCCTCTAACATATCCAAAAAATGCTGCATTGAAATATCTTTATGATATTTGTGAAATATTTGAACAAAACGGGACATATGAGTTCCCTTAAAATTATGAGGAAGATTAACATACAAATCCACAGAGGCTGTAGTAGATTGATTTTTTCGGCTTTTATCCAACACAGTTATTGGATATTTCAGATTTTTGATACCAACTTTATCTAAAGGGACTTCACGTAAATCTTCTTCGTTTTGAATATCTCTCATTTAGCTTCTGCAGCCTCTAATGTATTGACCATCAACATTGCAATTGTCATTGGACCAACGCCACCTGGAACTGGAGTAATAAAACTTGCTTCTTCACATAAATCATCAAAATCACAATCGCCTACCAGTCTGAAACCAGATTTTTTTGATTCATCAGGAATTCGATTTACCCCAACATCAATAATAACGGCATCTTTCTTTATCATGTCTTTTGTAAGCGTATGAGGACGACCAGACGCAACTACTACAATATCAGCCTGTCTAGTATAATCTGCAAGATTTTTTGTTCCTGTATGACACATTGTTACAGTGCAATTAATTTCTTTTCGTGAAAGTAAAATTGAAACAGGTTTGCCAACAATATTTGACCGTCCTATCACAACAGCATTCTTACCATTTGTCTGTATTCCAGCTTTTTGCAATAAAACAATTATTCCATGTGGAGTACAAGGAAGATATGACTTTTTGCCAATAACCATATTTCCAACATTTACAGGATGAAAACCATCAACATCTTTTTCGGGTTTTATCGCAATAATTACCTTTTCTTCATTAATATGACGAGGAAGAGGCAATTGTACCAATATTCCGTGGACAGAATCATCATTATTCAATTCATCAATTAATTTCAAAAGTTCAGATTCTTCAATAGTTTCTGGCAAATGAATTGATTTATCTTTCATACCAACTTCAGCAAGAGCTTTTTGTTTTCCAGTTACATATGAAACACTGGCAGGATTTTCTCCAACAAGAATCACAGCCAAGCAAGGAGTTACTCCATTTTTTTTAAGATTTGCAACCCTTTGTGCAACTTCTGATCTAACCTCAGCCGCTATATTTTTTCCATCAATTATTACCGCACTCATTTCTGCCCCCAAATTATTCATTTCAGAAGTAACCTTTATCACAATTAAACATTTTATTGATAAAGTATTATAAAAATAGTATATTAAGCGAATTATACTTGTTTTTACAATTAAAATCTATAATATACATTTGCTATATTTTTTTGCGAGGATTTATGAAACGTTTTTTTGCCGTTTGTTTTCTTTTATTTATTTCAATTAGTTGCATGTACTCAGTTGATAAAGGTGATATCTATGATGATAATGACTTAACATATCAGCGAAATGCTAAAGGGGATCAGTTTATCAAAGTTGACGCAATGGCGTTATTTCCACTTAATTTTGGTAGCCGATTATATGTCGGTGGAGCAATTGATTTAGGATATTACAGATATCTAAATTCTCTTTTTGCTATAGGTGGAGAAATTTCTGCTACATATAACGTTTCTATTGGAAAAAAGAGTTTAATTATGGTTCCATTTACTTTAGGTGGAATGGTTGTTCCTTCCATAGGAAATTTTGAATTCCCTATTTCACTTGGACTTGGTATTGGATATGAAACATGGTCTAGCAAAAACTATTTTCCATCTTTTGCCCTAAAAGCTACTGCCGGAGCTGACTACAGAGTTAATGATTCATGGTCTTTTGGGATTTCAACTTCATTTTTATGGATTCCTCAATACTATACAAACACTTATGAAACTTATAATAGCTTTTATTATACAATTCCTGATACTCATGGATTGTTTCTTACCGCTGCAATTGGTATGAAATATCACTTTTAAAAATTTAATTTAGGATTAATTATGAAAAAAATAA
>JAAZCS010000054.1 GCA_012513125.1 Treponema sp.
GCAAAAGGCTTGAATTAAGGGGATTTGTGATTTTTTCTGTTCAAAAACCGGAGGCTGGAAACTGTAATTTTATTAGTTCACGGGAATAAGTCCAAAGAGCGGATTTTGAACCGTACAGAGCAGATTGGATGTCAGGTGTTCGGTACAGAGCAGATTAGATGTCAGAGGTAGCGTACAGAGCAGATTAGATGTTTTTTGAAAAATCCGAGGTTGACAGAGCAGATTGGATGTTATAAAGAAAAATTTATTGTTATTGTTAGGGGGGATATCATGGGCTTTTTTAATTACTTGTTTAAAAAAGACAAAATTAAAGATATAAAAAAACAGCAAGAAGATGAAGAAAGACGCAAAGAAGAAGAGTTAAAAAGGCAGCATGAAGATGAACAAAGACGAAGACAAGAGGAATTAAAAAGGCAACAGGAAGATGAAGAAAGACGCAAACAAGAGCAAATAATAAGACAACAAAAGTTATTAAAAGAATCAGCAGAGTTTTATGAGCTTGAAAAAGAAATAAAAGAGATAAAAAAGGAAATAAGAAGAGAAAACAGCTATAATAAGTATAATCATGAACCAATTCAATATATAGGATATTGCAACTTTTTAATAGGAGACTATTGCTCAAAATATGATTTTTCTCCTGCTCTGTGTGGACCAAAAAGCAATGAATATGGGTGTACGTGGAAAGAGAGGAGATTAACGGACTTTAAAATCAAGGTAGAAGAAGATATTTCATTTGGTGATATAATGTATGAAAAACGACTTACCATGTTTGGCGAATTTTATTATGATCGAGAACGATTTAATATAGAAAATTACCAAGATATGCAGGACTTTTATGAATATCTTTACGAACATATGGATGGTGGATGATATGAATTTGATTGGATTTTATGTTAAACATAAGGATTTTGGAGAAGGCATAATTAAGCAGCAAGATGGGAATTATTTAGTTGTTAGTTTTTCGCAGGGAGATAAAAGGTTTATATATCCTGATGCTTTTGACAACTTTATTACAGTAAGTGATAATAAAATAGCTGAATTCATTAGTTTAGAACTTGAAAATAAGAAGTGCGAAAAAAGTAAAATGGAGAAGCAAAAAAACCAGCAAAATGGCAATATTGTAAGTAAAACCGTATTCACAAATGAATTCTCTGCTTCTTGGGATAATATTTTTAATTTAAATTCAATTTTGGAAGATTTCTTTCCAAAAAGGGAAACACTATTAACAATAAAAAGAAATCACGAAGGTAAGATTAAGGAGATAGTTGCTCAAACAAAAATCGAGTATTTAGTACATTTTACCCGAATTGATAACCTGAGCAGTATACTTAAAAGCGGTTTAATTCCTGTAAGTTTACAACATGAAATGAAAATACCTTCAGTACATAATGATGAGCAGCGTATTGATTCAAAACTTGATTGCACAAGTTGCTCTGTTGCATTTCCAAATTACAAATTGTTCTACACATTTAGAGAGCATAAATTTCCTGGGACAAGTTGGGTAGTAATAGTTCTTGATAAGGATGTATTGTTTTCAGCTTCTAATATTTCATATTATTGTCAAACGAATGCTGCAGGGGTTTTCCCACGAGTATCAAGCGCAAAAGAGTTATGTACGGCAAGTGCTTTTGAAAATATGTTTTGTGATTCTCTTACAACAAAAGAAAACAAATTGATTCAAAGGTCAACTTTGCAAATAAACGATCACATAACAACCGATCCACAAGCAGAGGTTCTAATTAGTGACATTATTGATAAGAAGCATATTGGATGTGTTTGTTTCCGAAACCAACTTGATATAGATGAGTACATTTCAAAGAATGGAAAAGAGTTATTGAGCCAATATGATTACCAGATTGTTCCTGGGTTCTTTGATGCCAGGAAAGATTATATGTTTTGGAAAAAGGAGAATTAACTATGGCGAAAAGGATTTGCTTTATTTCAAGACCATCTGAATATCCAATATATAAAGAGGTAGTAGTTGAATTCGAGTATTTTAATGGGTTTGCACTTTCACAGAAACAAAAATCAATTAGTTCAATGCATAAAAGCATTTATAAAATCGACGATGCTTTGCATATTCTGGAGGTCTCGACAAAATCACCAAGTCCGTTAGGCGTTGCCTTAAGTGCCTTTAATCTTAAATTCTTTGATGAAGTATCAGGTCAGGAATATCCACTTGAAAATATATTTCAATCATCAAAAGTGTTTGAACAAGGAGGTCCTTTCAGGGATTTACTTTTTGTTCATCCAAAGGACGCCAAAAGAGACGAAAGGCTTAAAACATCGGGACATCTAATTAGCTTCGAATATAATGGTGCAATCTGGGGAAAAGATCCAAAAACAATGTTTTATGACTGGATTTATATCAACTCCTTATACAGAAATTCAAGTCTTTCAAAAAAGATACTTGAATACAATGCATTTACAGACATTGAATTTAATCAAGAAAAATCTATAAACTGTCAAGCTAGATCAGCAGCGATATTTGTAAGCCTAAGTAAATTAGGAAAGTTGGAAGAGGTGTTAAACAATAAAGAAGCGTTTAAAAAAATATATACGAATCAAAGCAAGAACACTCAATTATCAATTTTTGACATGTAGATTTTTCTTAAAGTACGTGTCTAAAAACACAAGGGTACGGTTCTCCTGTGTTGACGTGACTTTCTGTATATAATATTCTTTTGCAGAGGTGGTTAATGTGCCAAGACAAGCGAGAGCAAAAAGTCGAAAGCGGAATCTATCATATTATGTTACGCGGTATTAACGCACAGCAAATATTCGAAGATGAAGA
>JAAZCS010000055.1 GCA_012513125.1 Treponema sp.
AAGGTATAAGAAAAGTTATCTATACAGCACATGATTTTCATTTTTATAAAGGTACTTCAAAAAAATTAGTTGCTATATATTATCCTGTAGAAAAATTTTATTCAAAATTTATAGATGTTCTTATTAAAATAAATCATGAAGACTATGCGATAGCAAAGAAAAAATAATATTTAGATTGAGTTGTGTTGATTTAAAAAGTATTCATTTTTTTCGAAAGAAAAAAGCTGAACTTCGGGAACATTACGGTTTTAAAGAGAATGAATTCATTCTGCATATAGAAGCTTCCCAGTCCGGGGTTGTAATGCTTGCGTATTCGTTTTCAAAACCTGTTATTGTTACAAATGTAGGCGGATTGCCAGAACAGGTATTTGAAGATACTGGAATTATTGTTCAACCAAATGACAAAAATGCTCTTGCTGATTCGATTCTTAAAATGTATGAAGAACCTCAAAAGATTCCTGAAATGGGAAAATTTGCGGAAGAAAAAAATAAAACTGTTTTTTCGTGGAAAACATCTGCAAAAAAATTACTTAACTTTTTAGAAACTGATTTTTAATACACTTTTTATTTATTTCGACTTATATAAAAAATCTTTTACATAACATTCTTCTCAAAATGAGGGTAACCATGGATAAAAATAATTCGTATCAACGTAAAGTCCTTTTCCTTTCAAACACAGCCAATTTCTCGAAGTTCAATCTGCCTTATATGCGATGGTTCAAGGAGCAGGGCTGGCGAGTTGACTATGCTTCTGCAGGCGAGGAGGAAGTGAAGGACTGCGACAATCAGTACACGATAAGCATCGTGCGCTCTCCTTTTTCCTTGAAAAATTTCAAGGCGTACAGGCAACTTAAAAAGATTCTCGCTGAAAATCATTATGACATTCTTCACTGCCATACGCCGATGGGCGGAGTTCTCGGGCGGCTTGCGGCTAAAAAGCTCTGGAAACAGCACAAAATCAAGGTTATTTACACTGCGCACGGATTCCATTTTTACAAAGGTGCGCCGGTCTTGAACTGGCTTTTGTATTATCCAATGGAAAAATGGCTTTCGCACTGCACTGATGTGATTGTAACAATAAACGAGGAAGACTATGAACGGGCAAAAAAATCATTCTGAGATTTTCAAGATCGACGGCGTTGGAGTGAACCTTTCAAGATTTCACCCTTGCACTTTTGAAGAAAAAAATACGTTGAGGGCGGAGCTTGGATATTCTGAAAAGGATTATATCATCACGGTTTTTGCGGAACTGAACAAAAACAAGAACCAGATTATGCTTGTGAAGTCCGTTCCAGAGCTTGCAAAAATTATTCCGAATCTGAAAATTCTACTGATAGGAAAAGAGACTCTTCCGATTGTACGCGAATTTGTTCAAAAGGAAAAACTTGAAAAATACGTGGAATTCTTAGGCTACAGGCGCGATGTCGAAAAACTCACGATGATGAGCGACGTGGCGTTTTCCGCAAGTCTTCGGGAAGGGCTTCCTGTGAACATCATAGAGGCAATGGCGTGTGGTCTGCCAGTTGTTGTAAGCGACAACCGTGGACACCGTTCGCTGATAAAGGACAAGGAAACAGGCTTTATTTTCAGCCCAAAATCAGAAAAGAAAATGACAGATGCGATTATTCTTCTGTATAAAAATCCTTCGCTGCGTGAGGAAATGGGCAGGCGGAATGTTGAGGAAGCGAAGAGATATTCGGTTGATATTGCGGTAAAGAAAATGGCGGAGATTTATGGGGAGTGTGTGGGAGAATTTATAAATTGATATAGTTTCATTTTTTTACTCTGTTTTTAAAATTGAACAACAAAATTATAAAAAGCGATGAATAAAAAAATATATACTTTACGAAAATACGTTTCTGGCTCTGTACATGATTTAGAAAATCTTGCTAAAAAACAAATTAATTGTGTTGCTCCAAAACTTTTTAACGATCCTATTGATACATATTTTTATTACAGCGATGACGCATTGACCTGAAAATAAGGAATAAAAAAGATTAAGACTTATAGAGAAATCTTTTAAAAAAACAAAAAGAGTTTATTTAAGAAAGGAGTTTTGTTTGTATGTTTAAGTTTTTAGACGGTCTGGGGGGCGTTTGTATATGTATATATTCATACCTGTTCTTATTTCTTTTTTTTAAGAAAAAAATATGTCAATTCATAAAAAACAAATTTAAATAAGGAAATTAATATGATAATCACCCAAACACCTTTCCGCATGAGTTTTTTCGGCGGTGGAACAGATTTTAATGGATTTTTTAATGAA
>JAAZCS010000056.1 GCA_012513125.1 Treponema sp.
AAGTTTGAACCGATATCAGCATTTCCCCTTTTTGTTAAAGGCTGGAACTGATGGTATGCACTTCCATCTTCAAATTGAGTTGCAGCAACATCGTATAAACGTTCTCTGATGCGTTTTGCTGGTAACTGATGAGCAGCACCAAGCATATCCTGTGAAGTATCGCGGAATCCAAGTCCTCTTCCAATACCACTTTCAAAATATGAAGCAGAACGTGCAAAGTTGTACGTAACTACGCACTGATATTGATTCCACATTGCCATTCTGTCGAGTTTTTCATCGCCAGTTTTGAGAACAAAGTGAGAAAGAATTTCATCCCAGAATGATTTTAATTCAGAGAATGCTTTTTCTACTTTTGCTTTTGAATTGAATTTTTCTTGAAGTTCAATTGCTTTTGTTTTATTAATAACGCCACTCGCAGTGTTAGTTCTGAGTAAGTCTTTTGGATAATCTTTTGTCCATTTGTCTTCAACTGGATTTTCAATATAACCTAAAACGAATACTAAAGTTTTTTCTTCTCCAGCTTTTAGAGTCATGTTGATTCTGTGTGATGCAATAGGAGACCAACCGTCAGCTACAGAATTTCCACTTTTTCCATTTACAACAGATTCTGGATTGTTATAGCCATTATATAAACCAAGGAAAGATTCGCGGTCTGTATCATAGCCATCAATTTTTTCATTGCAACTATAGAATGAGTAATGATTGCGACGTTCTCTGTATTCTGTTTTATGATAAATTGCACTTCCCTGAATCTCAACTTCACCAGTAGAGAAATTTCTTTGGAAGTTTGTACAATCATCTTGAGCATTGTAAAAACACCATTCAACAAATGAAACAAGAGAGATTTTCTTTTCTGATGTTCCTTCGTTTTTGATTGTAATCATTTCAACTTCAGCATTTTCTCCATTTGGAACCATGTATAAAGCATTTGCAGAAACATTGTTCTTTTTTGCAGAAAATTTTGAATAACCAAATCCATGGCGACATTCGTATGAATCAAGTTCTGTTTTAGTTGGTTGCCATCCTGGATTCCAAATCGTATCTCCATCTTTTATATAGAAATATCTACCATTCGTATCAAGAGGTACATCATTGTAGCGGTAACGTGTAATACGTCTGAGTCTAGCATCTGTGTAAAATGCATAGCCACCAGTTGTGTTGGAAATCAAAGAGAAGTATTTTTCACTTCCCAAATAATTAATCCAAGGATAAGGAGTACGAGGTGTTGTAATTACGTACTCACGATTTGTGTCATCATAAAAACCAAATTTCATAATCATGGCTCCTAAATAAAGCTATATCAATTGCAAAGCAAAATGATTTGTTAGTGTCTAAAGACTATTTTAGCGAAAACGTTGTAGTCTAATAATTATACAATACGTTTTGTATTTGTCAATAATTGATGAGGGTTTTTACCTAAGTAATTTTATTTACAATAATAATTTGTTTGACAAAAAAAAGTTCTATGTTATATTAAAATTAAGTTAAACGTTTAACTTAATTAGAGGTAATTATGGATTCAATTGTAGTAAATTGCGGAAAAGACGGAAAACAGATAGACAGAAATATTTATGGACATTTTTCAGAGCATTTGGGTAGATGTATTTATGG
>JAAZCS010000057.1 GCA_012513125.1 Treponema sp.
ATCGAATACCAATTTCATTCATTGCTGCTAGTAAGCCTTCATCAAGAATGACCGACGCTTCAATTCCCTCATCTAATGCCTGTTGTACAAGTGCTTGAACATCTTTTGACTTGCCTTTTTTCATGAATATTTGAACTTGATCCAATACATCTGACATGTAAAAATTCTCCTTAGAAGTAAATTTTTAAGAATTTCCAGTGTAAATCACACAAAAAAATCTGCTTTTCCCCTCTTTTTTAGTGATTATAACTTATATTTTTATTGTTGTAAACTTAAGAAACCTCATCTAATATCGTGTTTTTCTATAAAGATGAACGTCTTATATCATATTATATTGGTTTCAGAAATATTTTTAGAATGTTTGAAAAGAAACAGACAAATATTTATAACTGTTTGAGTAATAGCGCTAAATCATTATAATAATGATCTAAAGTTTTGCGCCAGTTATTAAGACATTTAATACCTGCAGGCGTCAAACTTAATATATTATTTTCTCCTCCTGTTTTAGAAGGTACTTGCTCGATGTAACCTCGATTAATCATAATCTTGATATATCGATAAACCCCTGCTTGATCTGGCGGATCATTCTCGAATATTGAATAATTTAACATGTCTTGAATTAATTTATAACCTGTCATACTTTCTTTTGATAGAATCGAAAGGATAACGGGTTGTATAAAACGTGTTAATGTTCCGCCTTCACAAGCACATTTTTTCTTTTCATCTCTTTTTATCATTTTACCTTTTCCTTTTTTGGGGTCGCCATGGAACCGCAATTTCTTCAATGAATGCTAGAAATCTATTCAATAACAGTATAACAGTTGCCGTCAAAATAATGCCAGCAATAACTTTGGAATAATTTCCATAATCTGCAAAATATCGAATATAAAATCCTAAACCTGAATCTGCACCCATCATTTCTGCAAATGATAACAACATAAAGGAAGTCGATAACAAAGAGCGACATGACGTTAATACTCCTGGCCAAACATAAGGTAATAGAATGGAATGTATCATTTCATGATTATTTAATTCAAGCATCATTGCAGGTACAATAATTTCCTCTTCAATATGATCTAGTCGATGAACTAAATTTAAGAAAGTTGGCCAAAATAAGCCTAAAAGCAATATTGTTAAGGAAGCAATTTTAAAACTAGGCAAAAGTGCAACTAGAAATGGCGAATAAATGATTGGCGGGATTGTACTCAGAACACGAGCTATCGGATAAAGCAATTTGCGTATATTAGGTATCCAGCCTGCCCATACACCAAAATAAACAGCTAAAGGAACCGCAATAAGATATGCTGCAGTTATTCGACCCAAGGAAGATAATAATCCATCAAGCATCCAGCGCCAATCTTCAATAAAAACTTGTAATATTTTAAAGGGAGAAGGTATCAATATAGGGTCAACTATCTGCAAAACATCTGACGATAAATACCAAAAGAAAAGAATCAGAGTTAATAAAATAGGCCATTAGAAGCCCCCAAAACGAGTTTTATTCTTTCTCATCATTACTCCAGAACAAATTAATTAAAGTTTTACGCATTATAAATCTTTTATCTTCATTAAGGCCACGGAGATCCAATTCTTTTTTAATTTTTTTATTTTCTAAATAATAAACCTTTTGAGCTAATTCTAATGTTTCATCAACATCATGAGTAACAAAAATCATTGTTCTACCAGCTTCTCCATTTTTCCAAATATCAAGAATTAATTGCCGAGCCTTTGCACGGGTATCAGGATCTAATGCGGCAAAAGGCTCATCCATCAACCATAAAGATGCGCCTTGTGCCATGCTTGCAGCAAAAGCAGCACGTTGTAGCATCCCACCTGAAAGCTGATAAGGATACATGTTTACAAATTTTTCTAAATCAACATTCTGCAGTAATTGTACTGCCTTATTTCTTGCAGTTTTTGAATCAACTTCTGGATGAGCTTTCTTATACACAAAATTGATATTCTGTTCTAACTTCATCCAGGGAAATAATTGCGTCTGTTGGAAAATTAACGATCGGTCAAGTGATGGATAAAGAGGTTTTTCTCCTGAAATAAATATTTCTCCTTTATCTGGTTGATAAAGCCCAGCAACTAAACGTAAAAGAGTTGATTTACCATCACCTGAGCGGCCTAATACGACATTGAAAGAACCCGAATCAAATTGAATATTCATTCCTTCCAAAACTGTTTCTTTTGCGTCAGGATACGAATAACTAACATTTTCAAGCAATACATTAGGAGCTGTTTTCTTTCCATCTAATATTTGCGTTTTTGTTTTCTTTGTAAAAATCTGATTTGGGGGGTTTAGTTTTTTCATAAACTATTTTCAACTTTCAGTTAAAACAGAATTATGTTCAGAAATTGTTGAAAATAGATCTGAATAAACTTGCTCCTCAGGATACTGTTTACACAAACGCTCTAGAGCTTCTTGATAAATACTAATATCCATATGGTTATCGATGTTAATATCATTAGATGGATTAATTTCACCAATATTTTCCATTACTTGATAAAAATCACGAACTCGATCCGTTGCTGGATCTAATTCATATTTCATTACACCACTATAAATTGAATACTCAACATAATCGTTTTCTAGGCCAGAATAATTAGCAAGTTTTTTTATGACCTCTTCTTTATTTGCATCGTTATTACCATAAGCAAATGCATATGCTCGCAGATTTGCCATTTCAAATCTAATTAAAGATTCAGTCTTTTCCTCAAATGTTTTTTGGCTTGTCGTTTGACGACAACAAACATTATTAGGATAAAAATCAGCGACCCCGAATACTTTTTCTAAGCCTTGCTGTTCAGCATTATATCCAAATCCACTGTTGACAAAAGCTAGATCTGCATTACCTTTTTTTACCGCTTCAATTCCTGATTGAAATCCATCTAATTCAACCCAATTAACATCGTCAATACCTGCATTTTGTAAATAATCTACAGCAAACAAATGGCCTGTCTCAGGACGCACACAAGCAATAGTTTTACCGGCTAAATCGTCTAACGTTTTATAATTATCTGAATTTTCTGGTAAACATACCACTTCAGAACCTTCTGAAATTGTACCGCCAAAAACAACCAAATCTGATCCTTGAGCTATATAAGTAAGTGAAGGAATAATCCCCATTGGTAATACATCGAGTTTGTTTTGAGTAACAGCCGTGATTCCATCATTTAAATCTTGAATTTGAACAAATTCAACTTCAACTTGTTCTTCATCAAAATATCCCATTTCATTAGCAAGTACTA
>JAAZCS010000058.1 GCA_012513125.1 Treponema sp.
GATGTAATTTCTTTAATTGACAAATCAGTTTTGTCCAGCAATTCACAGGCTTTTTCCAGGCGTTTGTCACTTATATAGTTGATAAGGGTTGTATTTTTTTCTTCTTTGAACAGTTTTGAAAGATAAAAAGAGCTGACATTTGTAATTTGAGCTAAATTATCTAAAGTAAGGTTGTCACTCAAATTGTTGTTTATGTAGTCTGTAATTTTTTGAATAATAGGATTCTGTTTTTTCTCTTTTGAAGCTTTTATCACCAATGAATACTCAATTAATTTTTTTGATATAAAGACCCGTAAATTTGAATATGAGTTTTCTTCTGATAAAAGTTGAAAAATATTATCAAAATCTTTATCTGAAAACTCATTATCAATTTCTGTTGTAATATTCTTAGCATCAATCAGCAGTTCAAAAAGAAATCCTTTAGCCTTGTTTATAGATAAATTGTTGTTTTCAAAAAAAGCAAAGAACTCGTTTGTGTAATCTTGAACAGAAGTGGAATTTCCTGTTTTAAGTTGATTTGAAATTATTTTAATATACGCTGAAGATTCCGTTATATTTGAGAATGTGTTTTCTGTTGAATCTGCAAAAAGAAATCCTCCAGAAAAAGGCGTTTTATTTAATGCAAAAAGTGAATCCTTGTAGGAATCTAAAAGTTTATCAGGATTGCTTTCTATTGAACTAAAACCACACCTTATAGAGGATGAAATATTAAAACATAAAGTTGAATGAAGTTGCTGCAAGATCACATGAGTATTACCAGAAGACAACATCACTTCGCTAAGAGGAATAAAAAATGACAGCCTGTTCAAAATAAACGAGCCAACTAAGCATCGTGTTTGTTGATTCAATAACTTTCTAATATTTAAATATATGGAATATTCATTTGAGGAATCTATATGGGGAACTTCAATACTTGCAAAACACCAGTATTTTTCAAAAATATTAAAGTATTCAAGATATGATTTCAAATCAATCTTTTTTTCATTGCTAAAAATACAAGAGTAAATAAAGTCGCTTTCTACAATTGGCGAGATGGAATCCAGCTTTTTTTGAAGTTCATTGTCATTTGTCTGTTCATCCCTTTTTTTATCAATTTGTTCAATTGCATCCTTTACTGTTTGAATAATGATATTTTTATTCACTGGTTTTGTTAAATATTTAAAAACTCCAATATTCATAGCTTCTTGAGCATATAAAAATTTGTCAAAAGCACTAGAAATAATTACGATGGAATCAGGTTTCAATTTTTTTATACATTTAACAGTTTCAAGACCATTGAGACCTGGCATATTAATATCCATAAAAATAATATCAATATTTTCTCTAGAGATAATTTCCAACGATTCTGCTCCTGAAAGTGCAGAAAAGAGATTAACTTTATCTGAAAAAAAATTAGTCATTATATAAAAAAGTGAGTCAATTACAATTTGTTCATCATCAGTAATTAAAATATTATACATACTCATTTGTTGGAATTTTTATTACGAAGGTTGTTCCTTTTATTCCTTCATCATTAATCAAGATATCAAAAAGTTCATCTTTATGATAATAAAGTTTCAATCTGGAAAAAACATTTATTAGTCCAGTTCCATTTTGCTTGTTTATATTTTCTTCATAAGGCGAATGATTCTCTTTTAGCATTTCGACTGGAAGTTTAAATTCACCTTTTTCAACTGATTTTAACACTTTTTCTTTGATTTCGCTGTCCATTCCTTCTCCGTTATCAGAAATTTTGATTTCTATAAAACGATTCTTAATTTGAATTTTTAATTTGACTATTCCTTTTGTGTTTGAAAGACCATGTTTGATACAGTTTTCAACAAGTGGTTGAAGCGTCATCTTAGGAATGAATGTATTTAGTCTAATATCAGGAATCTCTTTAATAAATTCCAATCTAGAACCAAAACGAACTTGCATTATATAAACAAAATTCTCAACTAAATTCAACTCTTCTTCAAGTGTTACGATGTGATTTTGCTGTTGAATATTATATCTGAAGAAATCAGCTACTCGTTCCAAGAAAGTGCAGGTTTTATCTGCACCTTCCATCATTGCAAGTTGGGACCCTGTATTTAGTGTATTGAATAAAAAGTGAGGATTGATTTGACTCTGAAGGGCTTTTAATTGGGCGTCGGTGTATAAAGCCTGCATTTCAATTTCTTTTTCCTTTAATTCTGCTTCAGTTCTGGCTTTTTCCCAAATAGTGTCAATATATTCCCTAATACTTATAATCATTCTGTCAAAAGCATTACAAATATTGCCAATTTCATCATTTGAAGGATTATTGAATAAAGGAACGTCAAAATCCCTTTTAGAAACTTTATGAGCAACTTTTGAAATTTCAGAAAGAGGATGAACAATTGAAGTGATAGAATAATATAAAATAAAATAAATTAAGGCGACCAAAGTGACAAAGAAAAGGCAACTAAAACGAACAACTATATTGTTGTGAATTTTATTTTTTTCATAGTTCTCTGCATTCTCATTTAGAAAAAGTGAGTTTAAATCAACAATTTCTGATAAAAGATGCCTTTAACAATTTCTTGTTTTATTGTATGAATCTTCAATTTCTGCAAAATTATTTGCCCTTCTGGAAGCAATCGTTTTTCCACTAAAATAAATAAATGAATTTGAAAGTTGATAAACAATAAACTCCTTTTGTAAAATTACATTTGTTGAAGGGTTGTTGTTCATTTCTTCACAATGAAGCTGGATTTGATTTATATTACTAAAATAAGTGTCTATGCTTTCAAAAGTATGGAATTCCACATAATTCTCCATAGCTTTTTCTGTTTCTGTTATCAAATTTGAATAACTATTTAATTCACTATTAGATACATAAATATTGTTTAATGTTTTAAATGAAGA
>JAAZCS010000059.1 GCA_012513125.1 Treponema sp.
GTTAATTTAGCTTCTGATTTGACTGACAATGATGAATTGTATTCTGTTTTTTATGAATTAGCTCAACATATTGCTTTTCTTGTAAATACGTTGAATTTGCAATTAGTTTGTATTTGTGGAATTGATAAAAAATATATTAATTTGCTCGAAGAATTGATAAGAGAAAGAATTAAAATTCAATGGGCTTATGATATGAAAAAGAATTACGATGTTCACATGGCATCATTTGGATCAATTGCTGTAGCTTATGGAGCAGCATCAATGTTTTTGGAACAATTATTTTCTTTACCTGATATTTCAGTGAATACATGTAGCTCACCACATATTTTAGAGTTTTTAACATCAATTTCTACAGAAAAAAACGATAAAAATGGAAAAAAAAGCTTTACATCTGAAAATACCAATGATAAACTATAGTTAGTTGAAGAAATCAACTAACTATAGGAGATTTCTTGTATTATTTTCTAATAATATTATATAAATGGCATGAAAAAATTCATTAGGAGGAATTTTTATGAAATTTTCAAAAAATGTTGTAAAGGCTAGTTTAGCAGTAGGCTTAATTGGTCTTGCTTTTGGAATGACTTCTTGCGGAAAGTCTGCAGCTAAAGCTGAAAATGTTAAAATTAACATTTTAGGTTATGGTGATAACTCAAACTCAGAAGGACAGACTTTCAAACGTATAGCTGAAGAATTCCAAGCAGCTAATCCAAACATTTCTATTAATTATGAACTACTTTATGATGATGCATATCATCAGAAAGCAGTAGCTCGTCTTGCTTCAGGTGATGTTCCTGATATTGCTTACATGGGTGCAGATGCTCGTTGGGGACAGGAATGGAAAGAAGCTGGTCAGCAGATTGATAACGTACCATACTATCCATCAGAAATTAATGCTAGTTTAGTACCAGATTTCTTCGGAACAGGTATGAAACCATATCTACCACTTGGTGGATCTAACTATTGTACAGTAGTTGGTGTAAACATGGATCTTTTGAATAAAATTGGTGGAAAACTTCCAACAACTTATGAAGAATTCAAAGCTCTTGCTAAACTTTGTAAAGATAACGGAATTATCTGTCTTTCAACACACGGTGCTGACGGTTGGGTATGGGGTTCTTGTGTAATGTCAGGAATTATCCCACGTACAACTGGTGATACAAAATGGATTGAAAAAGCTTGTAACAAAGAAGTAAAATTCACAGATGCAGGTTTCGTAGAAGCTCTTGATGTTCTTTCACAGTGGGTAAAAGATGGAATCTTGGATCCTAACGCTGCAATTACAGATAACGGAACTGGTCTTTCTAACTTTGTAAATGGTAACTATTTAATGTACATTGATGGTCAGTGGGGATTTGGAGAATCAAATCTAGGTGACTTGTCTAAACACTTAAAATTAATTCCTATTCCTGCTGTTCCTGGTGAAAAATCAAACGCTGGTTCAATTGCTGGTGCTTGGCAAGTTGGATATGGTATTACAAAGAAAGGTGCTTCTGATCCTAAAGTTTTGGATGCTGCTAAAAAATGGTTGGCATACTTCAACAGTTCAACAGAAACAATTCAACGTTTACAAGATGGAGCTATTTCAGCACCAATCTTAAAGAACTTCACATTACCTGAAGGAATGGATCCATGTATCGCTGAAAAAGCAACATTGGGTGCTTATCCATCATGTTATGTAATCGATTCTTACCTTTCTGGTACAGCAAATGATACATTGAATGCAGGTATGCAGGATATCGTATCTGGAAAACAGACTGCAAAAGGTCTAGCTGCTGCTGTTCAGAAAGCTTTTGATGCACAATAATTTTTGTTATAAATAAAAATTACTTGCTATATTAGTAGCAAAAGGGGTATGACAATCTATTTAATAGAAAATAATACCCCTTTTTTTGTATAATTAAGGAAAAAAAATTGAAAAAATCTGATAAAAGAGAATTGATTACCTTTTTGGGATTTATAATTCCCGGTCTTTTAATTTATCTTTTCATTATTGCATATCCTATTTGTTATTCTGTTTTTTTGAGTTTTACTGATTACAATCCGAATGCTGGTAAATCACCAAATTTTGTTGGTTTTGCAAATTATGTAAAAGTATTGACTATGAATAAAGGTTTAGTAGATCCAACTGATTTACATACTCCTGAATTCTTCCATGCTTTTAAAAATAATATGATAGTAGTTGCAGTATCTGTTTTTGGGCAGATTCCAATTGGCTTTATTTTGGCTTTCATCTTATATAGAAAGCAAGTTAAGGCTGCTAACTTTTTCCAAGCTATGGTTTTCTTACCACAATTTCTTTCAACTATAGTTATTGGTATTATGTGGCGTATGCTATTTATGGTTAATGGTCCAGTTGCTAGACTAATGCAGTATTTCTCAGGAAATCCTGATGCACAGTTTACAATGATGATGGATGTTAACAAATGTATGATTCCTATTGGTATTGCATTGATTTGGATGTATACAGGATTCTACATGATTATATTCTTAGCAAACTTACAGAAAATTAATGAAAGTATGTTTGAAGCTGCTAAAATTGATGGCGCTTCAGAATTTCAAATTTTCTTTAAAATAACAATTCCATTATTGGCTAGTTCAATTCTTACTTCTTGTATTTTAGCAATTGCAGGATCTCTCAAAGGATTCTCTTTAATATTCTCACTTGCTGGAGAAGGAAAACCAAGAATTAATAGTGAAGTTCTTCCAATCTTTATGTATCGCGTAGCTTTCAATAATGCAAGAGACCCAATGCGTTTCTCTTATGGTGCAACAATTTCAAACTTAGTAGTATTAATCAGTATTTTATTAATTCTATTTAGTAATTGGGTTGGTAAAAAACTTGGAACAGATGAGGAGTATTAATTTATGGAAACTAAAAATGTAAAAACTGTTAGTAGCAGAAATAGATATTCTTCATATGTAGCAAAATTTCTTTCATATTTTATTTTCATATTATGGACACTGATTACAGTAGCTCCTTTAGTTTGGATGGCATACTCATCATTTAAAACAAATGAAGAGTTGACACGTGATATTTATTCAATGCCAAAAGAATTATTCAGTTCAGGAAAGGCATCTTTTGATGTTGTTCCTCCTCAGTTAAATATTATGTATCCAAAAAACTTATTGAAGAAATTAGGTATTAGTTCTTCAAAAGATGTTGATGCAATTGATAAGAAAGTAATTATTTTGGAATCACCAAATATTGGTGCACATAAAAGAATTAAAGTTCATTTCTTGATTCGTGATAAAATTGACCCTAGTTTAACTACTTCTGATGGAAGAAATATTAAAACTATTGAAGCTGGTGTTGGCGTTCAAATCAAATGTTCTGATTTACCAAAAAGTATTAGAATGAAAATCGGTTGGGAAACAATCTGGTGGAACTTTACATCAGCTTGGAATCGTGGTGAATTAGGCATGAAATTTATAAACAGCCTTATTTATACTTGTGTTTCAACTTTCTTAATCGTTATTTGTGGTTTGATGCTTGTATATGGAATTACAAAATTCCAGTTTAAAAAGGCTGCTGCTGTAGTTGCTGCATTAATTGGACTTGGATATTTGCTTGATGTTAATCAGCTTCTAGTTCCTTTGTTCTTGATGCTTACAAACATGAAACTTACTGATACTCATATTGGTATTATTCTTGTTTACACGGCTTTTGGTTTGCCATTAGCTGTAATGCTTTCAACAACTTATATTAAAGGTTTGCCATACAGTTTGGTAGAATCTGCATATATGGATGGTGCTTCACCATTTAGAACTTTCATCAGTATTATTATTCCAATGACTGTTCCTGTAATTATAACAATTAGTATTCAGAGTGCTTTGGGTATTTGGAATGAGTTCTTGTTGGTACTCGTTATGGCTTCAAAAGAAGCAACTAAATCATTGCCGGTAGGTGTATTCTCATTCTCTAGTAGAACCGGAATTCAGCTTGGATGGCAGATTGCTGCTTTAGTTATTGCAACTATACCTGTTATGGTAGTTTACTTCATTTTCCAGAAGAAACTTGCAGAAGGTGTAGCTGGCGGAGCTATAAAAGAATAATCATTTTGTGCATAAATGTACAAAAAAAGCTGTCATTTTTACGATGACAGCTTTTTTTTTATAATATAAGCTGAATTAACAAAATTACAGCTTACGTATTTTTATAACATTGTAGCAAAAGGATTTTCTGTCCTATATTGTTCACGTAATTTTGGTTTTTCAATTTTTCCAGTTGCATTACGAGGGACTGAAGCAAAAATAATTTTTCTTGGACGTTTGTATTTTGGTAATTCTAAGCAGAAATTTTGAACATCCTCTTCAGTGCAAGTATGACCTTTTTTTATTTCAATTATTGCGGTCGCAATTTCACCTAATCTTTTATCTGCAAGTCCTATTACAGCGACATCTTTTATTGCATCCATTTTATGTAAAAAGTCTTCAATTTGTACTGGATAAATATTCTCACCGCCAGTAATTATTACATCTTTTTTTCTATCAACAAGATAAATAAATCCGTCTTTATCTATCATTGCCATATCACCAGTATATAACCATCCTTCTGCGTCTAAGACTTCATTTGTTGCTTTTGGATTTTTAAAGTAGCAAACCATAACTCCAGGACCATTGACTGCTAATTCTCCGACAGAACCTTGAGGAACATCTTTTCTATTTTCATCTACGATTCTTACTTTCCAACCAAATCCTGGAATTCCAATTGCTCCAATATGTGCAGAATTTTCAATTCCTAAATGAACACATCCTGGCCCAATTGATTCAGACAATCCGTAGTTTGTGTCATATTCATGATGAGGAAAATATTTTTTCCAATCTTCGATTAATTTTTTTGGAACAGGTTGAGCACCAATATGCATTAATCTCCATTGTTTAAGTTCGTATGATTCAAGATTGAGTTCTTTTCTGTCTAAACAATCAAGTATGTCTTGAGCCCAAGGAACTAGTAGCCATACGATTGTACATTTTTCGTCAGAAACTGCTTTTAGTATAAATTCTGGTTTTGTCCCACGTAGCAGAACGGCTTTTCCGCCTGTCATTAGGGACCCGAACCAGTGCATTTTTGCTCCAGTGTGATATAAAGGCGGAATACATAAGAATGTGTCTTCGTGAGTTTGTTTATGATGATTTTGTTCAGTAGCAGCAGAATGCATTAACGCTCTATGTTTGTGTAAAATCGCTTTTGGAAAACCTGTTGTTCCAGATGAAAAATATATTGCTGCTTCATCGTCATCAGTAACTTCAATTTGTGGATTTGAACTTGAATAGTTCATTACAGACATAAAATAGTTTTCTGAAAATGTTGGAGTGTTTCCTTCTCCAACGTAAATTAATAATCTATGAGATCTTATTTTATCTGAAATTGTCTCAATTCTTCCTATAAATTTTGGTCCAAAAAGAAGAACACTAATGTCAGCTAAGTTTATGCAATATTCAATTTCATCAGCTGCATAACGAAAATTTAGTGGAACTGCAAGAGCTCCAATTTTTAGAATTCCAAAGTAAATCGGTAACCATTCAAGACAGTTCATCAAAAGAATTCCAACTTTATCACCTTTTCGAATACCTCGTTCAATTAAATAATGTGCACATCTGTTAGCTTTTTCGTTGAAAATATGCCATGAAATAGCTCTTCTGTAAGGCATATAAGGTTCTGGTTGTGATAAATCAAAATCTTTCCAAGTCATTCTTTGTGTATCTCTGATTTCTGGGTTAAGTTCAACTAGTGCTGTGTCGTTCGCATATTTTAGTGCGTTTTGTTCTAGATAAGATGTAATAGGCATAAATGCTCATCCTTTTAAAATTGATTGAAACCATTATACTCCTTATGCTTATATTTTCCAATGAATTTAAAAATATTAAATATATGAAGTAATGTTGATTTTTGAATTATTGTATAGAAGTAAATATTTGAGTATAATTAGTTATATATATGAAAAGATTGACAAAAATAGAAAAAGTGTCATAATAAAAAAAGGATAAAAGAATGGAAAATTTAAAAATATTGTTAGCAAAATGAAGAATTTACGAATCGGTTTATGAATTGCTAAGTGACGTTGGAATATCAATTTATCTTCCTGATAGAACATATTTTCCTACAACTAATCAAAAGGATTTATCTTTTCAAGTTGTAAAACCACAAATAACAAGTTTATTAATTGCTCAGGATAAAGCTGATGTAGGATTTTCTGGAAAAGACTGGGTTTATGAAAACGGTGTTGAAAATGATGTTGTTGAAATTATGGATTTAGGATTTGATCCTGTAAAAATTGTAGCTGCAATTCCTGAAACTGTAAATTATGGTGAACTTATAGCAAAGAAAGTTACTGTTGCAACAGAATATCAATCTTTGAGTTTAAAATGGATAAAGAATAAAAATATTGAAGGCTCTGTATTTAGAACTTGGGGTACTAGCGAAGGGTTTGTTCAAGATGATGCAAATTCATTGGCTCAGATTTTAATTGATAATACATCTACTGGTTCTTCATTAAAAGCGAATAGATTGAAGATTGTTGATACTTTGATGGAATCTTCAACAAGAATGTATGCTTCAAAAAAAGCAATGGAAGATCCATTCAAAAAACAAAAGATTATGGAACTAAAAATGCTTTTTGAAACTGTTTTGAATGCAAGAAGCCGAGTTATGTTAGAGATGAATGTTGCTGAAAATAAATTTGAAACTCTTGTAAAAGGAATTCCTTCAATGAGAAGTCCTACTGTGAGCCAGCTTTTAGGTGGAGAAGGATATGCAGTAAAGATTGCTGTGAAAAAAGCAGATGTTCCAACTTTGTTACCAAAATTGCAGGCACTTGGTGCAGAAGATATAGTAGAATATGAACTACGCAAAGTAATGCTTTAATGGTTTGCATCGCAAACTTACAAATAGGAGTAGATATGAATAGAGTTGCTACGGTTGAAAGAAAAACTGGTGAAACACAAATAAAGTTGACACTTAATTTAGATGGAAGTGGTATTTGCAATGTTGAAAATCCAATTGGCTTCTTTGATCATATGTTAAAATCTTTTTGTAAACATGGATTATTTGATTTGGAAGGCAGTCTTCAAGGAGATTTGAATGTTGATCAACATCATTTGATTGAAGATACAGGAATTGTTTTAGGAATGTGCTTCTTGAAAGCGTTGGGAAATTGTGCAGGAATTTACAGAAGTGGTTTTTCAATTTATCCAATGGACGAAACTTTGGTTCAAGCTGCGGTTGATTTTGGTGGAAGGGCATATTTAGTATGCGATTCAAAACTTAGCGGAATTCCTCTTGTTTCTATTTGTGAGGGTAAAGAAGGTAGTTTTCAAACTGATTGTTTTGAAGATTTTTGGCAAGGTTTTGTGGCGAATGCACAATGTAATTTGCATATTGATGTGATTCGGGGTAGAAGTAATCATCATAAAATTGAAGGTTGTTTCAAGGCTGTTTCAAGAGCATTGCGAAGTGCTGTTGAAATTGACGAAAGAAGAAAAGGTGCAATGCCAAGTACAAAAGGAGTAATTATCTAACAATTATGAAGAATGAAATAAAAAATATTTCTGTTTGGGGAGATTCAATTTTAAAAGGAGCCGTTACTGGAACTTCAAGTGGACATTTGTTCGATGTGTTGGACGAAAATTCATTGTCGATTGCCTCTCAAAGATTAGGTTTTATTCTTGATAATCAAAGCGTTTTTGGAAGTATAATCACAAAATCACAAAAAAGATTAAATAAATCAATTGAAAAAGGTGTTGAATGCGACATTGGAATAATTGAAAGTGGTGGAAATGATTGTGACTATGATTGGGCTACTGTAAGTGCTAATCCAGATGGTATTCATTCTCCACGTGTTCCTTTGGATCAATTTATGAAAATATTGGACGAAATGGTAAAAACTTTACGACACAACAAAATTACTCCTTTACTTATGACAATGCCTGCCTTGGTTTGTGATAGGTGGTTTGAACATATCAGTCGTAATAATTCAAAAGAAAATATCTTGAAATTTTTAAATGGCGATTTTTATAAATTGTATAGAAATCATGAAATATATAATAATCATATAGTGAAATATTGCCATGAAAATAATGTTCAATATGTAGATATGAGATTTGCTATTCTTGAAAGTCCTAATTACAGAGATTTGATGTGTTTAGACGGAATTCATCCTAATGAAAACGGCTATAAGTTTATGGCTTCAATTTGGGAAAAAGAATTACCAAAAATTAAATTAGAATTTTAAAATATGGAAGAAGTAGTTATTTATACAGATGGCGGTTGTTCTGGAAATCCAGGTCCTGGAGGTTGGGGCGTTGTTGTTCAAGCTGATGGTGTTGCAAAACAGCTTTCGGGTGGTGAAAAAAACACAACAAATAATCGAATGGAATTAACAGCTGCAATTTCTGCTCTTAGTGTTGTGAAAAATACGCCAAAATTTAATAGTAGAAAGGTCATTGTTCATATTGATAGTCAATATGTAAAGAATGGAATTACCACTTGGATAAAAAGTTGGAAAATGAAAGGATGGGTGACATCTGATAAAAAGCCAGTTCGAAATCAAGATTTGTGGCTCAAATTGGATGAGTTGAATTCTTCACTTGATGTTGATTGGGTTTGGGTAAAAGGTCACGCTGGCGTGGAATTTAACGAAGTGTGTGATCAATTATGCAAAAAAGAAATGAACAAATTTAGATAAGTGAGTTCATTCTAAATAATCATTTCCTAAAAATAGAGAATTCGTAATTTTTTTCTTCTTTTTTGTCATAGTTTTGAAAATATTATTATGTGAGAAAAATTTTATTTTTGTTCGTTTTTGGCATAATGATGTTTGTTTCTTGTAATAATCTTGTTTATGAAACGAACGAACTTTGTTGTCTTCAAGAAATAACTAGGTATAGATGTGGTTTTGAAGAAGTGATATTCTTATTGCCAGAGTTTAGTACGAATTTAGACTATGAATTTATTAAATGGAATATACATATAGAAGGAATTGGATATTCATCTGATTTTGACTATGAAAATAACTGTTTTAGTTTATCTGTTGTAAAAAATGAACCATTATGCGTTGTTGCAGTTCCAATTTTTTATGAAAAGAGTGACATAAACAAAAAAGAGCATATTTTTTATAAAGCAGCGGGTGCAATATATCCGTATAAGTCATATTCAGCTGGAAATTCAGTATTTGTCGAAGTTGAATGGGAATCTGGTTTTGTTGCCGACTTGATGAAAAGTTTGTATATGGAAAACAAAGATAAAAATATCATAACAACAAGTGAGTTCATTTCAAGTTTTAATTGGAAAAAATTACAAATAGAAATTGAAAATAAAATTGATGAATCTATTGAAAATTTATCTTCAAACGTAAGATCAGAAAAATTTTATAATCCTTGGTTGCTTGATAAAGAATATTTATTAAAAAATATTTCAGATGGAAGTTTTTCTGTTTCATATATAACCTTAAAAAATGTTTTAGCAGTCAATATTGATGATTTAAAAATAATAAATAGTAATGTTGAATCATCTTTTATTCCTGAAAATGAAATAATCAATAAGTTTCGTAAAATTGTGGTGAAGAAAAAAGAAAGTTGTTATTTTATAGCTGAAGATTGTGTTCAATTGGAGTTGAATGCAATAACTGAAAAAAATGTATCACATGGATATGTTTCTTTGCCGATATATGAAAAGTAGATATGAAAAAAAATAACATTTTAATATTAATCATTTTTGTAGTAGTTTTATCGTTTTCTTGTAGTAAAAAAAAGAAAGAAATTCAAATAAATAAAGATGAAACTCAAATAGTCGAAATTAATAAAAAGAATCATGAATGGTATTATTTTAATGATAATGGTTATTTTAAAACTGATAAAGTAAGTAATATTCCTCAGGTTATAAAAAAGCCATGGACTGAAGCTGTTAGAAGTTCTTCATCAAATATTAGGTCAGGTGGTTCTAATGAAAGTGAAACGGGTTTCGCAATTATAAATAGGCTTGGAATGCTAATTTTTGAAAACAAAAATATTTCACTTTCAAAAGATATTAATTTGTTCTCGGATAGAACTGCACAGAATCTGTCGTTTTATAATGGCACACCAATTTTTTCTGTATATAAAAGTTCATTTTTTAATGATACAGTAAAAGACACTGGATATATGAATAATCAGAATCAGCATTTGTTCTTAATTCAATATGATGAAAAAAGTAATTCATTTTATCCAATAATAAATTGTAATAATATATCACACGAACTGAATTCTGAAGTTACAGATTATTTCTGGGATGGAATGAACTGGTATTGTAGTATAAAAACAATAACAGATGTAAAAAACAATTTTTCATATGTAAAATGGAATCCTTCTGTTCCACTTTTATCGTTATCACCGTTGAATGCAAGCAAAGATATAGTGATACAAAATATATCAGCAGATGAATATAGGCGTAAAATGGAATACATTGATTATTCAAAATCGCCAGAACAAATTAGAACTATGTTATCAAATTTTGATACTGATGTTTCTTTTTATATGAACTTAAAGATTGCTGATAGTACTTCATGTGTAAAGTATCATAATGATGTAAAAGATAAAAAAGAGTTGAATTGTGTTTCTCTTATTTCAAAAACTTGGAGTGGTGTTCTTTTTGAAGATGGCACTTTCTTTATTAAAGGTGCTTTGTCTGGGAAGTACATTTTGCGTGGCTATAAACCAGTTGCAATAAAACTACCAAAATTGCCAGATGGTTTTGTATATAGTGATTTTTTAATTTCTGGAACAATGATGTATGTATTTTTTGAAGAAAAAGATTTTTATGAAGTTGGAAGAAATGGTTTTCTTGCAGTAAATTTAGAAGAAACGTTATATAAGGAGATTGGTGTTTCAGGTGAATAAATTTAAAATTAATTTAGTTTGTATTTTAATAATTTCATTTTTTATTTGTAGTGCTTATTCACAAGAAGTTAGTGAAAAAGACAAAAATGAAAGTCCATTCTCTTTGTCTCAGATTGAAGATATTCCTGTTTTTGGTAAGCATTTTGTTGTAGCACCAACATTTAAAGATTTTATTCATCAAATGGATTTTGTAATGGATTTTGCACCTACTTTGTATTTAAATACTGCAAGTACATTAATAAGTGCCCCATCTCCAATATTTTTTCCATTAACAATAGGATTTTCTTGGCCGAAAGATTGTTTTATTTCACTAAATCCTAAAATCACTTTTTATTCAATGTATTATTTATGGTATTTCAATTCAGCACTTCCTTCTGAAATTGAAAATAGAACAGTCACTTCGTTATCATTTCTTGTAAATATTCCAATATCGTTTTCTATATATTTAAGAAGAAGCTATTTTCAATTTTCATTAGGAATGGGATTTTTATTTCGATTTGGATTCTTGTCAAACGCTGTAACTGCATTAGATTCAGGTTATTTTGGATCTGCGGAAATTGATGCAAATTTCATTAAAGATTGGTTCTGGCAGAATGGAAGATATTTGTATATTTCAACAGAAATATCATGGTTGTTTAAATTTACAAATGTAATAAAAGCCGGTCCTACTGTGAATTTATATTTACCTTTGGGGGGAATTATAAATGATGGTAATTTTAATGGATTGATGTGTTCGGTTGGAATGAAATTCGTTTTATGATGAAATATTTGTCCGCTTCAGATTTTTATAAACAAAAATTCAATAAAAAAGTATATAAAATTTCAATAGATGCCGGTTGTACTTGTCCTACAAGGGATGGAA
>JAAZCS010000060.1 GCA_012513125.1 Treponema sp.
ACCTAAAGTACTAAATGGCCACAACCATGAACTAAACCATGTATCAAGAACATCTGGTTCTTGTTCTAGTTTATCTTTTGCAGCATTACATTTTGGACATTTTTCAGGATCTTCTCTTGATACAATTGTTTCACCACATTCACTACAAGTCCAAACCGGGATTCTGTGTCCCCACCAAAGCTGACGACTTATACACCAGTCTCTGATATTTTCCATCCAATGACTATAAGTATTTTCCCATTTTTTCGGATAGAAAACCAATTCACCTTTTTTCCATGATGCGAGAGCTTTATCTGCCATTGGCTTCATTTTTACAAACCACTGATCACTTAAATATGGCTCAACTACAGTTGAACATCTATAACAATGTCCTACAGAATGCACGATTTTTTCTTCATTTTTGAAAAGTCCTAACTCTTCCAAATCTTGAATTATTAGTTCTCTTGCCTTTGGACAAGTTAATCCTTGATATTTTTTAGGACAATTCTCATTCAGCGTTCCATCTGGATTCAAAATATTAATTACTTCAAGATTATTTCTTTGACCAACCTGCCAGTCATTTGGATCATGAGCTGGAGTTATTTTTACCATTCCAGTTCCAAATTCCTTGTCTACATAAGAATCTGCAATAATTGAAATTGTTCTATCTGTAAGAGGAAGCTTTAATTTTTTTCCGACAATTGATTTATAACGTTCATCTGAAGGATTTACAGCAACAGCTGTATCACCAAGAAGAGTTTCTGGTCTTGTTGTAGCAATCTCAATCTTTGTTGATCCATCAGGAGCCGGACCGTCTGCAAATTCATAATAAATATGATACATAGCTCCATTTGTATCTGAATGATCTACTTCATCGTCAGCAAGAGCTGTTCCACAACGTGGACACCAATTTACAAGATAATGACCTTTATAAATCAAGCCCCTTTCATATAAAGTGACAAAAACATCTCTTACAGCCTTAGAAAGACCTTCATCCATTGTGAAACGTTCTCTATCCCAATCAGTTGAATTTCCTAATTTTCTCTGCTGTTTTACAATTGTGTTATGGTGATCTTCTTTAACTTTCCATGTACGTTCAACAAACTTTTCACGTCCTAAATCATTTCTAGAAAGCCCTTCTTTTTTAAGTTGTCTCTCAACAACA
This sequence comes from Treponema sp., assembly GCA_012513125.1. Taxonomy (GTDB): domain Bacteria; phylum Spirochaetota; class Spirochaetia; order Treponematales; family Treponemataceae; genus Treponema_D. Next base: position 1,145 of record JAAZCS010000060.1, read on the forward strand.
TTTTGAGTTGCAATTCCAGCATGATCAGTACCTGTAATCCACAAAGTATTATCACCTTTCATTCTATGATATCGGACAACTATATCTTGCAATGTATTGTTCAATCCGTGTCCCATGTGAAGAACACCTGTTACATTTGGAGGAGGAATGACGACAGAAAAAGTATTTGTTTTATCATTACATTCTTTACACTGACAATGAACTGGTGATTTTTCATCTGATGCAGGTTTAAAATAACCTTTTTGTTCCCATTCATTATAGATGCGCTCTTCAAAAGTTTTTGGATCGTACGCTTTTTCCATTTCAATAGCATTCATACTTTTTTCCTCAAAATATAGAAATTAATAGAGGAAATTATAATGAAAATTTATATTAATAACAATAATAAAATCTTATAGAACCATAACGAATTTTTCTTTTCAAAACGCAAAAAAAAACGGGTAAAACATAAACTTACTTCATATTTCACCCGTTTTGATTAATTATTCATCCAAAGAAATTCTATTTCCGGTATACAAGAAATAGTATCTTCCTTTTTGCTCGATTAATTGTTCATGAGTTCCTCTTTCAATTATCGTTCCGTGCTCCAAAACAATTATTTCATCAGCATTTCTAACAGTTGAAAGACGATGGGCTATAACAAAAGTCGTTCTGCCTTTCATCAGTCCATCCATTCCTTTTTGAATTAAGGATTCTGTTCTTGTATCAATTGACGATGTTGCTTCGTCTAAAATTAAAACAGGAGGATTTGCAACAGCGGCTCTTGCAATTGCCAATAATTGTCGCTGACCTTGACTCAAACTTGAACCGTCCCCAGTAATTACAGTATCATATCCATTTTCAAGATGACTTATGAATAAATCTGCGTTTGCAAGTTTTGCAGCTTCATAAATCTGAACATCACTCGCTTCAAGATTTCCAAAACGAATATTATCTTTTATTGTTCCCGTAAAAAGATGTGTATTTTGCTGAACCATTCCCAATGATTTTCTCAACGCATTTTTTGAAATATCGTTTATAGGAATTCCATCATAAAGAATACGTCCGTTTCCATCAGGTACATCATAAAAGCGAGTTAATAAATTAATTGTTGTTGTTTTTCCAGAACCAGTTGAACCAACTAGTGCTATTTTTTCACCAGGCTTTGCATGAATACTAATATCATGTAAAACATCTTTTTCTTCTTTGTATCCAAATGTAACATGATCAAAAACAACATCTCCCTCTAATTTTTTCAAAGAGCTGTCAACTTCACTTTTCCATGCCCATTCACCAGTTTTTGCATATGACTGAACTAAAGTTGACTTTCCATTATTTGTATTTGCTTCATATGCATTAACCAATGAATAAAATCCCTCATCTTTTTCTTCTTCTTCATCAATTACATTGAATATTCGCTCAGCTCCAGCTAAAGCATTCAAAACACTGTTTGCCTGCTGGCCCATCATTGAAATTGGCTGTGCAAAAGAGCGGGTATATTGCAAAAATGCAGCTATTGACCCCAAATCCATACCTCTAAGTATGACTAGGAAAGCCCCGGATATTGCAATAATTGCATATTGAATATGTGATAAATTATTCATCATTGGACCGAGTATGTTTCCGTATGTATTCGCCTCAGTTCCAGATTTTCTTAAATTATCATTCAAGACTTCAAAATGGTCTATTGATTCTTTTTCATGATTGAAAACTTTTACTACTTTCTGACCTTCAATTATTTCTTCAATATAACCATTGATTATTCCAATATTTTTTTGATTACCTCTAAATGCATTTGCACTTCTTTTTCCAATAACACCGACTAAACCAATCATCAGTGCGATTGTAACTAAAATTATCAACGTTAATATTGGACTCAAAGCTATCATCATTACAAAAACAGCAAGAACAGTCAAAGCTGATGACATCAGCTGAGGTATTGTCTGACTGAGCATTTCACGAAGAGTGTCTGTATCATTTGTAAAACGAGACATAAGTTCACCGTGAGTATGTTTGTCAAAATATTTTATTGGAAGCTTTTCTAGCTTTGAAAATAAATCTGTTCTGATGTTATAGAGCAATTTTGTTGAAATGTAGACCATCAACCGAGAATTTCCCCATGTTGCAACAGCTCCTATAATAAACATAACCAAAACCTGAAGAATAACTATTGCAAATTTCGTCATATCAGGATTTTTTTGTCCAATAAGAGGTATTATATAATCATTTAATGCAGGTTTTATAAGATAAGTTCCTATAACACTTGCCAACGAACTTACAATTACACATAAAAAGACTAAAATCCAAAGAGCTTTGAATTTTCCCATGTATTGTAAAATTCTCTTTATAACTTGTTTTGTATTTTTTGGTTTTGAAAAACCCTTTTGTTTAACTGGTGGCATTATTCCTCCATATCAGCGTCTCCGCTTCCCTGTTGTTGAGATTCAAATACTTCACGGTAAATTTCATTATTTTTTAACAGCTCATCATGTGTTCCAAATCCACTTAAAGAACCTTTGTCTAAGACAAAAATCTTATCAGCTTCCTTAACAGATGAAATACGCTGTGCAATAATTATTTTTGTTGTTTGAGGAAATATTTCCTTCAATGAATTACGAATTCTTGTTTCTGTCGCTGTATCAACTGCACTAGTACTG
>JAAZCS010000061.1 GCA_012513125.1 Treponema sp.
AATAAAAGAATATATAGAAACTAGCAAAAAAGTTTTAGATATGTATATTAATTATCCAATCATAATTAAAGAAATCGAAGCTCCTTGTATCGTTCACTCAGGAAAAGATTATTACATCAGAGCGTTCCCACTTGAACATACGAAAACTTGTGTAGGCTATACTTTAGAAGAACTTGATAGACCTGGAGAATTTAATCCTGATAAAGCGAGAGAATTAAATGTTCCTTGTGGTCCGTTATGGTCTCAATTGCAAAATGGATTTGAAGTTAATTCATCTGATGGAAAAATCGTAAAACCAGAGGATGTTTTAGGTGCAAAGAGAAGTGGAAGAAAATTTAGTTATGTAACCGATACTCTTTTTAAACGTTCTATAATTGATGAAGTTCGTGGTTCAGATTTTTTAGTTTGTGAAGGAATGTTTGAAGAGGCATTAAAAGACCAAGCAAAAGAAAAGAAGCAGATGACCGCAACTCAAGCTGCAACAATTGCAAAAGAAGCTGATGTTAGAAGAATGTGCCTTATCCATTATAGCCCTCGTTATAACGATAAAGATTTACATGTTCTTTTAGAGGAAGCTCAAAAAATTTATCCAAAGGCAGAATTATCACACGATAGAATGAATATTGATATTCCTTTTATCGATTAATAAAAGAATGATAGAACTTGATTCCTTTTCAAAAAAATATTCATCAAGTAAAAAAGAATCTTTTTTTGTAGACAATATTAGTTTCTCTGTAAAAAAATGCACAATAACAGGGTTGCTTGGACCAAACGGTTCGGGAAAGACAACTATTCTAAAAGGTATTACAGCAAATCATTATGCGTCTTCAGGAAATATTTTTATTTATGATGAAAACGGAAACAAAATTAATGTAGGTGAAAATCCACAAAAAGCATTATCATTAATTGGCTATGTACCAGAAAAAAGTATTCTTCCTCCAGATATATCAGTTTTGGATTTTCTTAATTCCGTAGCATCTTTCCATGGATTACAGGGAATTGATAAAGAAAATGCATTGAAAAAAGTAATTCATGACTGCAACATAGAAGATGTTTTATTGAAAAAAAATAAAACACTATCAAAAGGTTATGCACAAAGAGTTTCTTTTGCACAAGCTTTAATTTTTGATCCACCAAATCTAATTCTTGATGAACCAATTTCAGGATTAGATCCCGCACAAATAATACAAATGCGAAAGTTAATTAAAAAATTATCTTTAACAAAATCAATTCTGTTATCAACGCATATACTTCAAGAAGCTGTCGCATTATGTGACGATATTCAAATCATTTCAAATGGCAAATTGGTAGCTAGTGGAACTGAAGATGTAATAATTAAAAATAGTAAGTCAACTTCATTAGAAGAGGCTTTTATGAAATTAATTTCAAAGGAAGACATACATTGAGCGATTCAAAAAAATTTAATTCTTTTTTAGTCTATAATTTAAAATCTTCGTTATGCTATCCTTTCTATTATTTAACCGCAATAATTTTTATTTTATTTGTAATACTCAATTTTTTCATACGACAACAGTTCTTTTCTGGCAATGGAACAACTGAATTATTAATGTTATTCTCATCTGTTCCATATATCAGTATTTTAGTGATTCCGTCCATTTGTTATAAAAAATCAGATTCTGTATATGATGATTTTGTACCTTTATCATCACAAACAAAAATATTCATATCCTTTTTGTCAAATTTAATTCTTTTCTATTCACTAGTTTTATTTTTTGTTCCTATTTCCTTAATTATTAATCTTTCTGGTTCAATTGACATTGGACAACTTTTTTGTGGAATTGTCTGTTTGTTTTTTTATTCTGTTGCACTTATTTCAATTTGTACATTTATTAATATTTCGATTAATAATCGGTTAACTTCATTTTTAATTTCTGCCATCGTTTTAGCAGCCTTTAACAGTATTCATT
>JAAZCS010000062.1 GCA_012513125.1 Treponema sp.
CAGCAATATCATCTTCAGCTAAAACGCCTTTAATGGCGGATTTATAGAAAAGTTCTTTTTTCATTTCAAAAATCATCTTCAAACTTTCGAGTTCTGTTCCTAATTCATTAGATGTTTTTGAAAGAAAAGATGAAATACGGTCTTCCATTAATGCCAACACACCGATATAAATTGCTTTTAGCAGTTTTTCGTCTCTTTCACTTGTAGGAAGATTGTCAAAATAATTGAAAACGATTTGATTTTCGATTTCAAACTCTTTGATTGCAATTCGTTTGAGTTGTTGGTTTATTTTGATAGTTTTCATTTACTTATATATTTCTTCAATTTTTTTCTTGAAAGTATCCGAGATTTGAAAAGCAACACTCTCAATATGACTGATAGCAAGATATGCTTTATTGCTACTTACTTTTTCTGTCATTCCTATTTCTTCTTCAATATCATTGATAAGAATAATAGTTTTTCCAAGAGTTGTATCTATGTTATCTTCAATTAATTTCGAACTCTTATCTGCTGTAGCTATCGCATCACCACTTTTTCCTATTTGATGGTCTTTATCATATACGACTATATACTCTAATCGAAATTTATTCAAAAGATTAATGTATTGAGGAATTGTATCTTTACTACCGCAATCAATTAATGTATAATCGTATCTAAAGCTATCTATTTTTTTTGCCAACAATGGTATTACAGATTTGTCGGTCTGTCCTTCAAGAAGTATGACTTTTTTCGCAAAGAATAGTTCACTTCTATCTGGATTAATCCAATAACTAAGGTTAAAGCGTTTTTTCTCTTCTAAATCAGTAAAAAGGTCAGCTGTGCATTGTAGAATTTTAGTGCCCTCAGTAACAGAATCTTTTTTAACGATACAAATAGACTTGTGATATTCTAATCCCAGGAACGAACTCGAATGAGTACACAAAACAATTTGGCTTTCTTCTTTTGATAAAGCGACTAATGAAGAAAAAAGTTCTTTTTGGGCTTGCGGATGGAGGAACAGTTCAGGTTCTTCAAATATAAAATAAGTTGCCTTGGATGCTTTTCTTCTTGGTGTTGTTTCATTCTCTTCTTTAGGTTCATTTTGACTTTCTCTATCTTGCTTTAAAATTTTTGACCAAGCTCTTAGTAGAGCAAAAATTAGTGCCCTTTGAAGTCCATGACCTTTCCTTTCAATGTCTGTTTTTATTCCATCATCCACCCATACACTTGCTCCAACTTTAAAAATATCGTCAACATTAGGTGGAGTTATTTCTATATCAATTTTTGCTTCCCAAAATTTCAATTCATCATCAAGCAAGTTTTCAAGAGCGGTTAAATCAAGTGGTCTATTTTGATTGGGCAGACCATCATCTGTAGTCTTATTAAGAATTTTTGATAGTTCTATTATTTTTTGTTTGGCTTCAATGAATGTTGGGTCTGATTCTGACATTTTGTTAATAACCCTTGAATAAAGTTGACTAAACGCGGAATTTCCCTTGGCTGATAATTCGTCAGAAGCTCTTTTAACTGAGGGGATGAAAAACAAATCTCCAAATATACCCTTTGCAACATTTTTTGCTCCTAAAAAGTTAGATGATTCTAACCTGTACTGAAAAGTAACCGAATCCTGATTATTCTTAATATAATCTATTTGAGCTTGTTTGAAAGCGTCTTTTGTAATTCTACCAGAGACTGGTAAGAGATTATAAAGAGGGAGTTCTTGTGCTGTTTCCCGAGTAGTATAATTTGAAATATTTTC
>JAAZCS010000063.1 GCA_012513125.1 Treponema sp.
GGGTATGACTGTTGCTATTATGGCTGATTCAACTTCAAGATGGGCAGAAGCACTTCGTGAACTTTCTGGGCGTATGGAAGAAATGCCAGCGGAAGAAGGTTTTCCGGCTTATTTACCAACAAGACTTGCGTCATTTTATGAAAGAGCTGGAAGAATCAATTCCCTTTGCCAAAAAGAAGGATCAGTTTCGATTATTGGAGCAGTTTCACCTCCGGGTGGAGACTTTTCTGAACCTGTAACACAGCATACAAAACGTTTTATTAGGTGTTTCTGGGCTTTGGATAGAGAATTGGCTAACGCTCGTCATTATCCGGCTATTGGATGGATTGATTCTTATTCAGAATATGCTGATGAAGTAAAAGATTGGTGGGAAATCCATAATCCTCTTTGGTCAACATTAAGAATGGAAGCATTGGAATTGCTAAAGGAAGAAAATCGCTTGCAACAGATTGTAAGACTTATTGGTCCAGATGCACTTCCTGATTCTGATAGATTGGTTTTAAAAGTTGCAGATATGATTAAAAATGGATTTTTGCAACAGAATGCTTTTGACGATGTTGATAAATATTGTTCAATTGACAAACAGATTTTAATTCTTGATTTAATGATGGAATTCTACAAAAGGTCTTTAGCTATTATTAAAAATGGTGGTTTATTGCCAAGAGTTGTTAGCATTCCGGTTTGTGAAGAAATCGTAAGAATTAAAATGATGTATAAAAATGAAGAGATGGACAAAATTAATGAAGTTCGCTCTCATTTGGATAGCCAACTTGGTGAACTTGAAAGAATATATGTAGGAGTGTCATCATAATGAAAGGTGTTGAATATCGTGGCGTTACATCGGTAGATGGTCCTATTGTTGTTTTAAAAAGAACAGAAGATGTTTTTTATGGTGAAACAGTTTGTGTTCGTGATAAAAAAGGCGAAAAAAGAACAGGACGAATTGTAGATATTTCAGAAAAAGCTGTTATTGTTCAGATTTTTGGAAATACAACAGGTCTTGATGTTGAAGATACAACTTTTGAATTTTTGGAGGAACCACTTGAACTTCGCGTTGGAGATGGTTTATTAGGACGTATCTTTAACGGATTGGGTGAGCCAATTGATGGATATCCAGAGATTATTTCCTCAGAGAAAATCAATGTTAATGGAAATCCAATTAATCCATATGCACGTGTATATCCAAAGGATTTTATTCAAACAGGAATTTCTGCAATAGATGGAATGAATTCTTTAGTACGTGGACAAAAACTTCCTATTTTTTCTGGAAATGGACTTCCTCATAATAAATTAGCTGCTCAGATTATTCGTCAGGCGAAATTACGCAATTGTGATGAAAAATTTGTAATGGTTTTTGCTGGAATGGGTATTAAATATGATGTAGCAAAATTCTTTATTGATACATTTGAAGAATCTGGTGTATTGGCAAATGTAGTAATGTTTCAATCCTTAGCTGATGCTCCTTCTATCGAAAGAATTATTACTCCTCGTTGTGCATTGACTGCAGCTGAATATCTAGCTTTCGAAAAAGGAATGCACGTTCTTGTTGTAATGACTGATATGACAAACTATTGTGAAGCTCTTCGTGAAATTTCTACAACTAGAGGTGAAGTTCCTGGCAGAAAAGGATATCCAGGTTATTTATATTCTGATTTAGCAGAATTGTATGAAAGGGCTGGAAGAATTAAAGGGTCAAAAGGTTCAATTACACAAATTCCTATTTTAACTATGCCAAACGATGATATTTCACATCCAATTCCAGATTTAACTGGATATATTACAGAAGGACAGATTGTTCTTGATAGAGAAATGTATCAAAAAGGTTTATATCCTCCAGTATCAGGACTTCCAAGTCTTTCTAGGTTAATGAAAGACGGAATTGGACCTGAAATGACACGCGAAGATCATGCAAATGTTTCTAGCCAGTTGTTTGCATCATATTCAAAAGTAAAATCAATCAGAAATCTTGCTGCCATTATCGGTGAAGAAGAGCTTTCTGAAAAGGACAGACTTTATTTGAAGTTTGGCGATACATTTGAAAAAGAATTTATTTGCCAGAATGAATATGAAGACAGAACAATTGAGCAAACACTTGAAATAGGTTGGAAAATACTTGGAATTCTTCCAAAAGAGGAATTGGTTCGTATTAAACCTGAATTTATTGAAAAATATATGGTTCAAGAAAAATAATTATGGCAAAGTTAAACATAGCACCAACAAAGTCAAACTTACTCTCAATGAAAGAACAGCTTTCGGTTTCTAAAAACGGATACGATTTGCTTGAAGAAAAAAGGGAGATTCTTGTTCGTGAATTAATGCACATGGTAGAAAGAGTAAAACTTTTGGAACGCGACATTGATAAAAAAATTAATGAAGCTTATCCAGTTTTAAAGAGAATGTTGATGTCTGATGGTTCAGATCAAATTGAAAGAATTTCCCATGCAATACATTATGATTTTAACATTGCTGAAAAACGTGTTATAATAGGTGGAATGCCTTTTTCATCAATAGATGTCGAGTTGCCGAAAAAAGAATTATTTTATTCTTTGATAGGAACATATGCAAATACTGATGAAACAATTGTGAAATTTTTTGAACTTTTATCTTTGCTAACACAAATGGCTTCAATTAGAACTATTGTATGGCGATTGGCAGAAGAAGTAAAAAAGACGCAAAGACGCGTTAATGCTCTTGATAAGATGATTATTCCACAAGCTGAGGAAACAAAGCTATATATTGAAGGTGTATTGGAAGAACGAGAACGCGAAAATGTTTTTGTTTTGAAAGCTCTTAAAAAAAGAAGTGTTCGTAAAGAGGTTGAAAAATAGATGAGTAAATCATTCTACAAAAAAATAATCGTAGCAATAAATGGTTCTCAATCGTCGATTCATGCGGCAATGTATGCAATCATGATGGCAAAAAGTTATAATCTTGCCTTGAAAGTTGTATATGTAGTGGATACGGCTACTATAAAATACTTAACAATGAATAAATTCTTCATAACAGAAGAAAAAGAAGAGTTTGAAAAAAAACTTAAAATTGATGGTGAACATTATCTCAATTCCATAGAAATGCTCTCTGTTTCAAAAGGCATAAAAATTGAAAAAGAATTAAGATGTGGTGGAATTTTTAATGAAATATTGAAGGTTTCCGAAGAGTTTAATTCTGATTTGATTATTTTAGGTTGTAATGAATCAAAATCTTCTAAAAATGATGTACACAGATTCGTATTGTCATCTGATCAAAATGAAATCTTGTCAAATTCAAAATGCCCAGTTCTGATTATGCAAAAACAAAATATAGAAGAGGAATTTAAAATTTTCTAAATGGTTAATTACTATCAAATTCTAGGCATTCGAGAAGGCGCTTCTTTAGCAGAAATTAAAAAGGCCTATAGAAATAAGGTGAAGAATTTACATCCTGATTTAAGGGGTGATGATAAAAAAAGACAAGAATTTGATAATTTAGTAGAAGCCTATAGAATACTCGCAGATGAACGTCAACGTCATGTTTTTGATGAAGCTTTTATGATGGGTAGGCGAACTGTTCATACAGAAAATGATTCTTTTGATTATCGGAAATGGTTGTTAGCAAGAAACGATGAAGAAAGCCGTGCAAAGTTGATTTTCTTTGATTTGATTCATAATAATGAAGATGAAGCTGTAAAAGAATTTAAACGAATGCAGTCAAGTTATCAGTCTTTTTCATTAAAAAAATGGTTTTCGCATGAAGATTTTATGGATTATGGCTACATTCTTGCAGAAGAACTTGTTTTCCGCGAAGAATACTACGATGCTTTTCTTTTATTAGAACAAATTATCACTTTGGAGTACAGGCTTCATTATTTTAATTTATTTTTTCCAGAAGTGTTGGAATTCACAATTGATATTTTAAGAAAAAAAATTGATGGTTCAATTAATGATGAATTGGCTATAGACGTTTGGGAAAGGGCATTAGAGTTAGGCTTTTCTAATAGTGATGATTCGTTTTTTCTTCGGAAGATGGCCAATAAATATTCAAAAATTGGGGATCAATACACAGCTTCAATTTGTATGGATGAAGCACAACGTTTAATTAATTAGTAATCGAGGTATAAAATGATAAGATTAAAGAATGACGATGAAATAAATCAGATAAGGGATGTTTGCCATATTACAGCGGACATGTTTAATGAACTAATTCCGCTAGTAAAAGAGGGAATGTCAACAAAAGATGTTGATGATTTGTTTAAGAATTATATTGTATCGCATGGTGGAATTCCAGCTTGGTACAGTGAAGATTTTCCTGGTGCTATTTGTATAAGTATAAATGAAGAAGTAATACATGGAATTCCGTCAAAAAAAAGAATTATTAAAAATGGCGATTTGGTTTCTATTGATGTAGGAATTAATAAAAATGGATTTATAAGTGACACAACACATTCTCTTTTAATAGGAAATGTTAAGCCAGAAGTAAAAAAGCTACAGAAAATTACTGAAGAATGCCTAAAAGCTGGTATCGAAGCGTGTGTAGTTGGAAACAGAATTAGTGACATAGCAAACGCTGTTTATAGTTTGGCAGACAAAAATGGATATGGTGTTGTTTATGATTATTGTGGACATGGGGTAGGACTTGATGTACACGAAGATCCAAGTATTCCAAATTGTCCTTTCCGTGGTGCAAATCCTCGTATTCAAGCTGGAATGGTATTGGCAATTGAACCCATGATTAACTTAGGAACTGCTGATGTTGAAACACTAGGTGATGACTGGACTGTTGTTACAGCTGATGGAAAAGTATCATGCCATGAAGAGCATACTGTCGCTGTATTTAAGGATCATACAGAAATATTAACAAGTCTAAATTATAAATAAATTAATAACTTTTTGTTTTTTTTGTAACACTTTTTTTCGTATTTGATTATTTTAGTATAAGCAATGATTAATTGTTGCTTTATACAAAGCAACGTAAAAAATTATTCCTAAAGCTAAAGCTGAAGCTTTACTCATAACTTTTTATAGGAGAAAAAAATGAAAAAATGGACTAAAGGTGTTCTTGGGGTTGCTTCAATAGCGTCAGTAGCTATTGTTGCATTTGTAGTTGTTTCATTAGTAAGTGGAAAGATTTCTGTAAAAGGCTCTGCAGATACTACATACAATTCTGGAAAGTCAGATACAGCATATGCAGAAACTTCAACAAGAGGTAGTCACTCTGAATCGATGAATATTGTAGCTGCTTTACAAACATCATTTCGGGAAATTAGCGATATAATGTTGCCTGCTGTTGTTGAAGTTGATGTTACAGAAACTAAAACTTATTCAGATCCGTTTAGTGAGTTTTCAAGCCCATTTGATTATTTCTTTGGAAATCCAAAAAGTAATAATGGTAACAATAGTCCAAAAGAATATGAGTCAAAAGGATTGGGCTCTGGTGTAATTGTACGAAAAACAGGAAACACTTATTACGTTCTTACAAATAACCATGTTGCAGGTTCTGCTTCTAAAATAAGCGTAAAATTAAACGATAACAGAGAATTTGAAGGAAAACTAGTTGGTGCTGATTCACGTATAGATATAGCTTTAGTTTCATTCGAATCTTCTGAGTCGGGTATAGAAATTGCATCATTAGGTGATTCTGATGATGTAAAAACAGGTGATATCTGTTTGGCAATTGGTGCTCCTATGGGATACAGACAGTCTGTTACTCAGGGAATTGTTAGTGCTACAGGTCGTTCTGAAGCACAAATGTCAAATATCAGCGATTTTATACAAACTGATGCAGCTATCAATCAAGGAAACTCTGGTGGTCCTTTAGTAAATATTTATGGCGAAGTTATTGGAATTAACACTTGGATTGCGTCTCAATCTGGTGGTTCTCAGGGACTAGGTTTTGCAATTCCAATCAACAATATTAAACGCTCAATAGATTCGTTCATAAAAAATGGAAAAGTTGAATATGGATGGGTTGGTGTTACATTAAGTGAAATTTCTAAGGAAGAAAAATCTGAATTGGGAATAAAATCTGATGAAGGTGCATTTATTTCAGAAATTTTCATCGATTCACCAGCATATAAAGGTGGACTAAGACCTGGAGATTATATAGTTGAGTTGAATGGAAAAAAGATTTCTAACTTGAATCAAATAATTCGTGATGTTGGAAACTTGGAAGTTGGTTCAACAGCAAATTTTGTAGTTCTAAGAAATGGTAAGAATACAACACTTTCTGTAAAAATTACAAAACGTGAAGATAATTCAAAATTAACTAATTCCAAATTATTACCAGGATTTATTGCTCTCAGTTTGACAGATGATATTAGAAAACAGCTTGGAATAACTGATAAAAAAGTTCAGGGAGTTGTTGTTTCAAATGTATCAGATAAGTCTCCTGCTTCTTCTTTGAGATTGCAAAATGGTGATATAATTACAGCAGTAAATGGAAAATCAATAAAGAATCTTTCTGATTTCTATGAAGAGCTTTCTAAGTCAAGCGGTGCATTGAATTTCGATGTTTATAGCAACGGCGGAGTAATTACAACAGGAACATTTAAATTTTAAAGTTGTAATCAAATAGAAATTACATATAGTTTTGAACTGTGATATGCAGTTACTACAATGAACGTTTGTTCCAAGTAGTAGCTGCATTTTTTTTGTTTAAAATTTTTAATCAAGAACTTTCTACAGGTAATCTTCAATGTTGTAAATGATTATAAATTTCATTATAATTTTTATTATGTACCGTTTATATGTAGAAAGAAAAGCAGGCTTTGACAACGAAGCGAAGCGTATTTATTCAGAAATTACTGGTTTTTTGGGAATTGCCGTAGTTACAGCAGTTCGTTATTTTAATCGTTATGATATTGAAAACATCAGCGATGAAGTAGTAAAGATTGCTGCAGGAAGAATATTTTCCGAAGCGCAAATTGATTATTGTACATTCGACTCTTTGCCCGCAGAAAAGAATGCAGTACAAATTATTTGGGAATACTTGCCCGGTCAATACGATCAAAGAGCCGATAGTGCAGAGCAGTGCATCCAAATATTGCGTGCCGGTCTTGATAGTGTAAAAAAATGTTCAGAAAATCCAGTTGTACGCTGTGCAAAAATAGTACTTTTATCTGGTTCAGTAACAGAAAGTGAAATTTCAAAAATCAAAAATTATTTAATAAATCCAGTTGATTCAAGATTAACTGATGAAAAAAAACCTGATACATTGAAACTAAAATCTGAAATTCCAGAAGATATCCCTTTTGTTGAAGGATTTATTTCTTGGAATGATAAAAAGCTTGAAGAATATCGCTCTCAAATGGGTCTTGCGATGGATTTACCAGATATGAAATTTCTTCAAGATTATTTTAAAGGTGAAAAAAGAGATCCTTCAGAAACAGAAATCCGTGTTCTAGATACATATTGGTCTGATCATTGTCGTCATACAACTTTTCTTACAGAGTTAAAGAGTATTGAGATTGAAAATGGTCCATATGCTTCCATATTTAAAAAATCATTAGAAAACTATAAGGAAATGCGTGCAGATTTGTATGCAGGCAGAAAAGATAAACCTGTAAACTTGATGGATATGGCTGTAATTGGCATGAAATATCTGAAAAAACATGGAAAGCTTGAAGATATGGAAGTATCAGAAGAAAACAATGCTTGTTCAGTTTATATTGATGTTCATTATACGACAGATGAAAATGGCAAAAAAATAGAAAAAGATAATCCTAAAGCTACAGAAAGATGGTTAATGATGTTCAAAAACGAAACTCATAATCACCCAACAGAAATAGAACCTTTTGGTGGTGCTGCAACTTGTTTAGGTGGAGCTATACGAGATCCATTAAGTGGCAGATCTTGGGTTTATCAGTCAATGAGAATTACTGGAGCAAGTGATCCAACTGTTCCTTTGTCTCAAACTTTGAAAGGAAAATTACCACAACTGAAAATAGTTCGTGAAGCTTCTCAAGGATTTTCATCATATGGAAACCAAATTGGACTTACAACAGGACAAGTTGAAGAAATTTATCATCCTGGATATGTTGCAAAAAGAATGGAACTTGGTGCAGTAATTGCAGCCGCTCCTCTTGATACAGTTGTCCGCGAAAGACCTGAATGCGGTGATATAATTATTCTTTTGGGTGGCGGAACTGGAAGAGATGGAATTGGCGGTGCTACTGGTTCTTCAAAAGTTCATACTGTAAAATCAGTTTCAACAGCTGCTGCAGAAGTCCAAAAAGGAAACGCAGTTGAGGAAAGAAAAATTCAACGTTTATTCCGCAACAAAGATGTAAGTTTGATGATTCGCCGTTGTAACGATTTTGGTGCTGGCGGAGTTTCTGTTGCAGTTGGAGAATTGGCACCAGGATTGGATATCAATCTTGATAATGTTCCAAAAAAATATGATGGTTTGAACGGAACAGAACTTGCAATTTCAGAAAGTCAAGAAAGAATGGCTGTTGTTGTAAGAAAAAATGATGTTGAAAGATTTATAAAAGAAGCAAATAAAGAAAACTTGCAGGCGGTAGTTGTTGCAACTGTAACGGATACTAATCGATTGGTTATGAAATGGCGTGGAAAAACAATTGTAGATATTTCACGTGATTTCTTGGATGCAGCAGGTGCTCATCATGAAGCAGATGCATTTATTGAAAGTCCAACCGAACAGTCAAAGTCTCCGCTAGTAAATCCTTTGCAAAGTGTACAGAATGCATTAAACGAAGAAATTAAATGTGAAAAATGTTGCGAGCGAAATTTGCAAAATGCATGGCTTTCAAATATAAATGATTTAGCTTGTTGTTCTCAGCGAGGTCTTGGCGAACGTTTTGACGGTTCAATTGGAGCTTCAACAGTATTGTTCCCTTATGGTGGAAAATATCAAAATACACCAGAAGCCGGAATGTCCGCTAAAATACCAGTTGTTTCACCTCGTGAAACTTCAACTGCCAGTTTGATGGCTTATGGATTTGATCCACGCGTTGGTGAATGGTCACCTTGGCATGGTGCTCAAACCTCAGTTTTATCATCATTGGCAAAAATAACTTGTATTGGTGGAAAGGCACGCGATTCAAGATTATCTTTCCAAGAGTTCTTTGGAAGAGCCGTTAACAAAAAAACTTGGGGTTATCCGGCAGCAGCTTTGCTTGGTTCTATTGATGCTCAAATTGCATGTGGAACTGCATCTATAGGTGGAAAAGACAGTATGAGTGGAACTTTTGAAGATATAAATGTTCCACATACACTTGTTTCTTTTGCTGTAGGTCATGATGATGCTAAAAATGTTACAAGCGGATCTTTCAAACAAGTAGGTGACAATGTTTTCTTAGTAAAAACACCTTATTCAAAAGAACTTGCACCTGATTTTGATACATTCTTACAAAATAGTGACGTTTTATATAAATTGAACAAAGAAGCAAAAATAAGTGCAATGTATCCTGTTTGTGCAGGCGGAATTGCTGAAGCTGTAACAAAAATGGCTTTGGGAAATATGATTGGACTTGAAATTGATAATATTCCTGTATCTGCTACATCATCAGTAAAAGAAAATGGTACTGTAGAAGATTTATTCACTCCACTTTACGGTTCAATACTTGTTGAAACAAAAGAAGATTTATCAAATATTCCAGATTTTGTTGAAAATTCTGTAGTAAAAATTGGTAAAACTATTGGTGAAAAAGTAATTTCCTTAAAAAATGTAAAATATCAGAATTTCACAATAAATAAGGAAATCGCGTTGAATGACATGTTGAATAAATGGAATGAAAAATTAGAAAAAGTATTCCCTTCAACAAGTGATAGCAAAGACAAGAATGAATATCCTGCATTTGCAATGGCAGAACATGAATCTCTAAGCAAAATACGCAAAAATCCAATATACAATACTCTTTCTGCAAAACCAAAAGTTCTTCTTCCTGTTTTCCCTGGAACAAACTGCGAATTTGATATGGCAAGAGCATTTAATTTAGCTGGTGGAAATACAAAAATTATTGTTCTTAGAAATAAAAATCCTCAAATGCTAGAAGAAAGCTTGGCTGAATTTGAAAAAGAACTTAAAGATACTCAGATTTTGGCTTTATCTGGTGGTTTTTCAGCAGGGGATGAACCAGATGGTTCTGCAAAATTTATTGCCAATGTATTGAAAGCCGGAAAAGTTTCTGAAGAAGTAATGAATCTTTTAAAGAAAAGAGACGGACTTGTTCTTGGAATTTGCAACGGCTTCCAAGCTCTTGTAAAAACAGGTCTTGCACCTTATGGTGAATTTAGAGAAATGACTTCTGATATGCCAACATTAACATACAATAAAATTGGTCGCCATATTTCAAGAATTGTTAGAACTCGAATTGTTTCCGCTGTTAGTCCTTGGTCACTTCATCCTTCTGTAATTGACGCACGTAATCACTTGATTGCTATATCTCACGGAGAAGGCAGATTTGTTGTAAGTGAAGACATGGCAAAAACATTATTCAAAAATGGACAAGTATTTAGTCAATATGTAGATGAATTTGGGAAACCAGCTTCTTTAGAGCCAGATAATCCAAACGGTTCAGCATATGCAATAGAAGGAATTACTTCATTGGATGGACATGTTCTTGGAAAAATGGGACACAGTGAACGCGGAATCGGAATAGAGACAAATGGTGCTTCTTTGGATTTATTCAAAAATGTCGGTGGAAATCCTCTAATAAATGATAACGAAACAACTTGTGAAAATCTTTTTGTTGCAGGAGTTAGTTACTTTAAATAAATGAAGAAAAAAGCCTTTTTATTCTTGTTTATATTAACGATTCTCTTAATTGGTTGTAATAATAGGAATGCATTCGGTTGCTATACAACGCTTGAATCTGCTTCGAAGAATGCAAACAGAAAAGATCAGGAAATTTTAGTTTTAGTGTCTAATGATGACAATATTTCTATTTCAAATTTTCTACAATATTTCTACCCAAATTTTACAATTGTTCAGATTAGTGAGGCAAACAAAGGAAATATTTTACTGTCTAATTTGAACATTTCCTCTTTGCCAAAATTAAGCCTTTACACAAAAGAAGGTTATTTCGCTTTTGATTTTACAGTTGAAGAAAAATTAATAAATGAAGAATTAATGAATCAGTATATAAAAAAACAAGATGCGTTAAATCAACTGAAAGCGTTAATTAAAAGAACAGAAAAAGGCTCGAATCTTCAGCGAATTCAGGCAATAGAGGAACTTTACTCAAAAATGGAACCTGAATATCGATTTTCGCTAAAAAAATTGATTGAAAAAGTTCCATCTCTTGATAGAAAAAATGAATCAGCTCTTGTAAAAAAATATGTAATTGAAAATGCAAATTTGACTGCCCAAAATTATTTATTAAGCAAAGAAAGTAAAAAAGCTGCCAACGTTTATGAA
>JAAZCS010000064.1 GCA_012513125.1 Treponema sp.
ATTCATAAATAAGGGTTTACAATGAAAGAAATGGAAGTGGAAAAGGAAGAAGCTCAGACCTCCAAGAGCAATTTCGAGACACAATTAGAGGAATCTCTGAAGGACTTAAATACTCCTCAGGCTGGTCAGCTGGTTGAAGGTGTTGTTGTTCAGATCGCAAATGATTACGTTTATGTAGACATTGGAGACAAATCAGAAGGTATTATTTCTGTAACAGAATTTACAGATGAATTGCCTAAAGAAGGTGATAAAGTGCAGGCTTTATTGACAGGTCATAATTCAAATGGTCCTGTTCTTTCAAAAAAGAAGGCTGAAGCTCGACGTTTTCTAAAAGATATTCAACAAGCTTATAAAGATGGTACTACTGTAAGTGGTAAAATTGAGAAAGTAGTAAAAAGTGGATACGAAGTAAATCTTGGTATCGATAAAATGGCATTTTTACCAATTAGTCAGTCTAGTTGTGAAAAAATTGAAAAGCCAGAAAGCTTGCTTGGTGTTAAATCAAAATTTTATATTGAAAGATTATATTCTGAAGGAAAAATCAATCCTGTTGTAAATAGAAGAAAATATCTTGAAGAACAAGTTGATGAAAAAAGAGATTATTTCTTCAATAATACAAATATTGGCGATAGCGTAAAAGGTGTTGTCAAGAGTTTTACAAGTTTTGGTGCATTTATTGATTTAGGTGGATTTGATGGACTTCTTCATATTAATGATATGAGTTGGGGTCATGTAGCTCGTCCTAAAGATTTTGTAAAAAAAGGCCAAGAAATTGAGTTGAAGGTAATCCGCTTGGAACCTGCTGAAAAGAGAATTAATCTTTCATTGAAGCATTTTTCAGAAGATCCTTGGGTTCATTTTGAAGAAAAATATCATGTTAATGATGTAGTTAAAGGAAAAGTAACAAAACTAACTGATTTTGGAGCTTTTGTTGAATTAGAAGAAGGTATTGAGGGATTAGTTCATATTAGTGAATTCTCTTGGACTAAAAAAGTTAATAAACCTTCTGATATGGTAAACATTGGTGAAGAAGTAGAAGCTATGATTCTTGGATATGATATCCAAGCAGGAAGAGTTTCTTTAGGATTGAAACAGATTACTGATAATCCTTGGAATAATATCAATGAAAAATATACTGTTGGAACAAAGGTTAAAGGTACTGTTGTAAAAATTACAAATATTGGTGCTTTTGTTGCTTTGGAAGATGGTATTGATGCATTCCTTCATGCTGATGACATTTCTTGGACAAAGAAAGTTAAGCATCCAGGTAGTGAATTAACTGTTAAACAAGAAATTGAAGCTGTTGTTCTTGATTGTGATAATGAATCACACCGTATTAAAATTGGTATGAAACAGATTACTGACAATCCTTGGAAACAGTTTGCTGATGAATATCAAGCAGGTTCAACACTTGAAGGTGAAGTTACATCTATTACTGATTTTGGTATCTTTGTAAAAGCTCCTAATGGTATTGAAGGTTTAGTTAACAAAACTAATCTTAGCGATGATAGAAAAGTATCTTTTGAAGATGCTGTTGCTAAGTATAAAGTTGGTGACAAAATCAATGTATTTGTTGTAGATGTTAATGTTGAAAAAGAAAAAGTAGCTTTTTCTGTTCGTGAATATAAACGTATGCAACAGAGAGAAGAGATATCTCAGTACATTTCAAGTTCAGCTGATAATGATGATGGTGCTTATACATTGGGTGATTTTCTTAACACTCAGAAGAAATAAGTAGCATACGCTATGAATTTATAAATACAATAAGACGCATTGAATTTTATGTTTGATGCGTCTTATTTTTTAAGGTATGTTTTGAATATTGAAAAAGAATCGTATTTAGAAATAAAATCATATCTCTCGTCATTTGTGCATGAAAGCAAATCATCAAACGATGTTTTGAAAATTGTAAAAAGCTTGAACCGAGGAACAATAGTACTTTTATCTGGTGAAAAGGGATCTGGAAAAGAATTTATTGCTCGAATGATTCATGAAAATATAAGTAACGATTTATTCAGTCATATAATTTATGGTTTTGATTCTGATAATGATGAAAAAAACATCTTGCTTGAATTAAAAGAAAAAATAAATAAAAATAAATTTGTTACATTATATTTAGAAAATATTGATTTTTGTGATAATCAGACTGAAATGTTGCAACTAATTGAAAACAAAAATGAAAAATTAACAATTATTTCATCTATTTGCACTGAAGATAATGAATATGCTTCTTTTGAAAATAAAATTGACAAGAATTTAAGTTATTTATTGTCATCGTTGGTGATAAATATAAATCCATTACGAAATAGAAAAGAGGATATTTTTCCACTGTGTGAATACTACATAAATAAAATATCATCTTGGAGAAAGATTCCTGTATCAGCTGTTTCAGATATGGCAAAAAAAGTTC
>JAAZCS010000065.1 GCA_012513125.1 Treponema sp.
GAGTATACTTCATCATATTTTGATAAAACTTCTTCATCTGTCATTTCAACAACTTCTTTATAGTGTAAAGCCAATAACATACGCTTGCACATTATTTGCTGTTTCTTTGTCAAACTTTCTAATTCGATGTGTCCTGTCCAACTGTCAATAAATGTGATTAAATCTTCTTGTGTATAATTGAATTTAAGTGCGTCTAATAAATCACCCACCCTATTTTTCCATTCATCAGGACTTTTTGCTTGATCTGCATGATAAGCTATAGAAACAGCACGTCCATTTACAAGTTCATTCTTTATAGCTTCTGTTCCCATCGGATTATAAACATAGTTCCCATCTTAATCAAATTGAGCTGGACTTGGAAGAACAGAACTGTTTTCCAACTCAAAAGAAAGGTTAAATCTCAGAGAGTCATCTAATGTCCAGTCTGAAGCTGTTGAGTTTGTCCCATCAGAAGCTTCATATGGCACCAATTTTTCAAATTCAGGTCCGATTCCAGAAGCAAAGATTCCTGAAGCATAACTCATAAATCCACCGTTATTGTAACGGGAAGCCTGAACATCATCTTGATCAAGTTGATAAATTCCTTCACCAGCTTGTTCTTTCAACTCAGAATAGATATATTTTCCATCTTCACAATCTTCTAACAATGGAAGATGTCCAGCTCCAAACCAAGCTAAATGTTTCTCAGATAAATCCATTTCTTTCGAATATCTATCACTATATTCTTTTGTTGTCAGACCAAGCTTTGATAAAATACTAGTTTCACAAGCAGCGATTGAAGCAAACCCCCCAACATGTTCCCCAATTACCTTGATTCCGAATTTCTGGAACAACACCAGTATTCCTTAAATCAAATGAACTTGGCAAAGCCTTTAGTGTTTTAGTCCACTTCATATTTTGATACAAATTGTAATCAGAATCTCCATTCTCAATTATATATCCCGCTTGTTTAGCCATAGAAATCTTCAATGTTTCAATTGAATTTCCTGAATTAGTTTCATTTATTTTTTTTGAACAACCAAACAAAAGTACCATTACTAAAATTATGATTACCAAATTTGACATTCTTTTATGCATAAAACATCTCCTCTTTCTTATTCACTCTATAAGAAAATTTTTTAGAAAGTTATTCAATTATAATCTGAGTTAGATTATTTGCAAAAAAAAAGCTAGAATCTAAGATTCTAGCTTTTATAGCGGGGGTTGGACTTGAACCAACGGCCTCCGGGTTATGAGCCCGACGAGCTGCCAACTGCTCTACCCCGCGTCGTGTCCGTATATATTAATGATTACAGGTGTTCTTGTCAATACTTGTACAAAATAATCTTTTTTCAAATAATTCATTTGCAGATATTAGCTGTATTTGATATATTTACCTCTATGAGTGAAAAAAATAATCTTTGCCCTTGTGGCTCTGGAAAAAACTACAGCGATTGCTGTGAACCAATAATTAAAGGAACAACTAAAGCTCCAACAGCTGAAAGTCTTATGCGTGCTAGATATACATCATATGTAAAACATGAAATTGATTTTATTATCAATTCTTGTGAAGAAGGTGATGGTATTGCAGAAATTGATAAAAAAGCAACAGAAGACTGGAGTAATCAAGCAACTTGGGAAGGCTTAAAAATCCTTAACACAGAAAAAGGTAGCGAAACTGATGATGAAGGTGTTGTTGAATTTACAGCTAATTACACACTTCATCAAATGAAAGATGTTCACCATGAAATTGCTGGTTTTAAAAAAATCAATGGCGACTGGAAATATATTACAGGAAATCTATTAACAACTACAGTTAAACGTGATGGACGTAAAATTGGAAGAAATGAACCTTGCCCATGTGGTTCAGGAAAAAAATATAAACAGTGTTGTGGAAAATAACGGTTTTTAATTGAGTTCAAATATTATTACAGGCTTTCACGCAATTGAAGAACGTGTTTTAAGCCTATCAAAAAAACAACTTAATCCTCATAATTACAAAATCTTTTATAGCAAGATTGGTCCCAGAGTAAAAAAAATTCTTTCTTCTGCTCAGAATGAAGGAATTTCTTGTTTACAAAAATCTGAAGAAGAACTGAACGAGATAGTCAAAAATCTTCATGATTCCTTACAAGATCACAGAGGCATTGTTCTTATTGTTGAAGACCAAACTACTTCTTCGGTCAATATTGTTGATTTTAATTCATGGATTAAAACATCTAATCAGGAAAAACAAACTATAGTTATTCTTGATAGAATTACTGATCCTCATAATGTAGGTGCAATAATCCGTAGTTGCGATCAATTTGGTGTTTCGTTAGTGATTATTCCCGAACATAAAAGTGCAAATTCTATCAATGAAAATGATATTATCGCTAGATCCAGTGCCGGAGCTAGTGCTTGGGTTCCTGTTGCAATAGTAAAAAATTTAGTTCGAACAGTTGAAATTCTAAAAGAAAACGGTTTCTGGATATATGGAGCTGATGCAGGTGGTGAACATTGTAATGAAATGAAATTTCCATCTAAAAAAGCAATAATTATGGGAAGTGAAGGAACAGGAATTGCAAAATTATTAAAAGAACAATGTGATTCAATTATTTCTATTCCCACTTGTGGAAAAATTGACAGCTTAAATGTTTCAGTGGCAACTGGCATTCTTTTATACGAATTATACAAATAACCAATTGGAGTTAAAAATGTCAAAACAAGATGAAGTAGCAGCAACAGCTATAAGAAAATCAACACTAATTTCTCTTAAAGAAAAAAAACGAGCAAGACTTAACCAATTAAAGCAAGATTATGAAAATGAAATTCGGAATATCAATTTACAATATGCAGAAGATCCCGAACGTTTAAATGCGAAATATGCAGCTGCAGACTATGCAAAATCAGAAAAAGCAAAAAAGAAAGCTGAAGCAAAAATTAAAAGTGAAAAATTACAAATTGAACTACAAAAAAATAAAAGAACTTTTACTTTAGGTGAAGAAATTGCTAGTTCAATTGTTCAATCAATTGGAGCTTGTCTTTTTATTGCTTGCACTGCAATTCTAGAAACATTGGCAATTAGAGACGCAACAAGTTACATCAATCTTACAACAGTTTTATATGCTCTTTTTGGTTCATCAATGATACTTATGTTCGTTTTTTCTGTCCTTCGACACGCACTTCCAAATTATCAAGCAAAAGAAGTTTTCAATAGGCTTTCACACGTGTTCTCTTTTTTAATTATTGGTTTTGGTTATTCAATTTATACGATAACTAAAATTCAAGGTGTAATTGGTTGGGTTTTATACGGAATTGTATGTGCTATTATTATTGTTGGTGCATTTTTCTATGCTATCGCAGGTTCCAAATTTGAAAAACTAAATATTATTTTCTATGCAGTTTCTGGTTGGGCGGGATTAGTTGTATCCAAAATCTTATACACTGTTTTATCTCCAGAGAGTTTCCGCATGTTAGTTTTAGCCGGAATATTCTATCTTATTGGATTAATTTTCTATTCACTAAGAAAAATCAAATATATGCATTTTGTGGGAAATTGTATAATGCTCATCGGTAGTATTTATATGTTTTTCTCATTATTCTATATTAATTTATAAAAATTTGAGGCTTTATATGAAATCATCAAAAAGAACTGTTACTTGTGGTGAACTTAATAAAAACGATGTTGGAAAAACAGTAGTTTTAAATGGTTGGGTTAGTCGCTCAAGAAATCTCGGAGGGCTGATTTTTATTTCTTTACGTGATCGCTATGGAATAACTCAAGTTACCATTGCAGAAAATGCTTCAGAGGAAACAAAAAAGATTGCTACTTCTTTAAAAAGTGAATATTGCATTGCAGTTGAAGGAAATGTAATCTCAAGAACTGAAAAAGACATTAATCACAATATGCTACTGGTGAAATTGAAGTTGAAGCTACTGATATAGAAATTTTTACAACTTCACAAGAATTGCCTTTTTCAATTGAAGAAGTTCGCCAAAAAGATGGCACAATCGTTATTCCAAATGAAGATTTGCGACTAAAATATCGTTATCTTGACTTACGCCGTGAACCAATGCAACAAAACATCATTTTACGTTCACAAGTTACTTTTGCTACAAGAGAATATCTAACATCAAAAGGCTTTTTGGAAATTGAAACTCCTACATTTATAAAATCAACGCCAGAAGGAGCTAGAGACTATTTAGTTCCATCTAGAGTTCATCCTGGAAAATTTTATTCACTTCCACAAAGTCCACAGCTCTACAAACAACTTTTAATGGTTTCTGGATTTGATAAATATTTCCAAATCGCTCGTTGTTACAGAGATGAAGATGCTCGTGGAGACCGTCAACCTGAATTTACACAAATAGATATGGAATTAAGCTTTACAAACCGCGAAGAAGTTCTTGATACAACTGAAGGAATGATGCAATACATATTCAAGAAAACAATGAATTATGAATTGCCAGTTCATTTTGATAGAATTTCTTGGGATGATGCTTTTGATTTATACGGTTCAGATAAGCCAGATTTACGCTTTGACATGAAACTTCAAGATGCAACTTTTATGGCTAATATATCAGATTTTTCTGCATTTAAGGCTGGAGCTGCTAATTCAGATAAGAATATTGAAAGACATAAGCGTTCTGCTGTAAAAGCACTTGTTGTAAAAAATGTTGCTGACAAATACAGCAGAAAACATATTGAAAGTCTTGAAGCTATCGCAAAAACTTATAAAGCAAAAGGTCTTGCTTGGATGAAAGTTAATGCAGAAGGTGTTTTTGAAGGCGGAATCAGCAAGTTTTATGCTGGAAAAGAACAAGAAGTTTGTTCAAAGCTTGGAGCCGAAAAAAACGATTTGATTCTTTTTGTTTCAGATGAAAAATGGCAGTTAGCTTGCGTAGCTCTTGGTGCTGTTCGTAAACAACTTGGCAAAGATTTAAATCTTAATAACCCAAATGATGAATTCCATTTTGCTTGGATTATCGACTTCCCTTATTTTGCTTGGAATGAAGATGAAAATAAATGGGAAACTGAACACCACATGTTTACACTCCCACAGAAAAAATATTGGGATACTCTTGAAAGTGATCCAGGTAGTGTAAAAGGCGACTTATACGACTTAGTTCTTAATGGTTATGAACTAGCCTCAGGTTCTATGCGTATTAATGCCCCTGCTTTACAAGAACGTATTTTCGAAATCGTAGGATACAGCCGAGAACGTGCAGAAAAAGCATTTGGATTCCTTGTTCAAGCATTTAAATTCGGAGCTCCTCCTCACGGTGGAATCGCACCTGGCTTAGACCGTCTAATTATGCTAATGCGACATGAAGAATCAATTCATGAAGTTATTGCGTTCCCAAAAAATAATCTTGCAGCAAGTCCAATGGATGATTGTCCAAGTTTTGTTGATGAACAGCAACTAAAAGATTTACACATAAACTGTACTGAAATTGAAAAATAACTAGAAAAAGTGCAAAAACAGTTTGAAGTGCACCCCAAATTTTAGACAAAATCTAATTTTGAGGTGCTTTTTTTTAAATCGACATCATAATTGCATTAATACTTCTTGTAATATCATCAACCAATTCACTGTTTGTATCTAAAGCAAATAAACTTCCAACCCCACTTTCTGGATTTTGCCTTATTTCCTCTTTTCTATTAAATAAATAAAAATCCATCTTTTGATTAATTATTGATGTTATTCCATCTGAATAATCACTTAATACTTTATTACTCATTTTGCTAATTTTATTTGTATCTTGATAAGATTGTAAAATTTGATTTATTTCATCTTTAAATTTTTTATATTCGTTTTGAACAACATTCATTTCATTTATATTGAAATATTTTTCTGTATTAATAAAAACATATATTTGAAAAAGAGGTTCCATTTCAAATATGTTTATGTATCTTGTAATCAACTTTTTAAATAAACTTGTTAGTCCAATTTTATTATTTTTAATTGAATATATAGTTTTATCCATCAAAAAACTTACTTTACTCAATTCATTTCCACAATATTCAATTGTAGAATTATACATAGCATCTTTCCCCTCAAAATGATTGTACAAAGATGCTTTTTTTATTTGTAAATTTTCGGCTACATCAGTTAGTGATATTCCACCTGCACTTTTTTCAAAGGCCGCCATCAGAAAAGCCTGTATTATTTTTTCTTTTGAAATATTCTTTCTGCTCATTTATATTTAATCGGAAACTAACTAACATTAGTTAACCGCTATTTACACTTTCTTTAGCTTGCAGATAATCACTCATTAATGATATACTATAATACATTTAACAAAAATTTAATTTTTGTCATTAACGGAGTTATCTATGGAATTCAATACAGATTTTACCATACCAAAATTAGTAAAAAAAACTGTTTCAACTTATCCAGAAATCATTGCTCAATATAAAAGAATTAAGAATGGTGAATTTGAACCTATTACATATCGAGAAATGTTTCAACTTTCTTTGGATTTTGGATCAGCCTTGCTAGATGTTGGTATTAAAAGAGGTGACTTTATAGGTTTAATTTCTGACAACCGAGCTGAATGGCAACAAGCTGATATTGGACTATTATCAATTGGTGCGATTGATGTTCCAAGAGGTTGTGATGCCACACTTATAGATTTAGAGAAAATTCTTTCTATCACAGAATGTAAAACTGTTATCGCCGAAAATAATACGCAAGTAAATAAAATATTTTCATTACTTGATAAGTTACCAAATATTAAAACTATAATTCATTTTGATAATGACATCAAAAGTGAAGTAAAAGAAATTGCTGAAAAAAATCACATATCTTTATTCTATTTCAATGAAATGATTAAAAATGGTCAGAAATATAGAATTGAACATAATGACGAAATTGAATCAGAATTGGAAAAAGGAACATCTGAAGACATTGCTACAATCATTTTTACTTCAGGAACAACAGGAACACCAAAAGGCGTTCAATTAACACATAAAAACTTCATAACACAACTTGATGAAATTCCTGAAAGAATTTATTTGAATCCTGGTGATAAAGCTTTAAGTGTTCTTCCTGTTTGGCACGTTTTTGAACGAGAAGTTGAATACGTTATTTTTATTCAAGCAGGGACTATTTGCTATTCAAAACCAGTTGGTTCCATTTTGCTAGCCGATTTCAAAAAACTTAATCCACATTTATTACCTGCAGTACCTCGTGTTTTTGAAGCTGTTTATGATGGAATAACTAAAAAAATGCGAAAAACCGGTGGAATCGTTAATCTAATGTTTAACTTTTTCGTTGAAGTAGCAATTATCCACAAAAGAATGCAAAGAATGATGTTTAATCAAAACGCTTGTTTTTCTCGATATAATACTGTTTTATGGTGGTTTGTTTTCCTAATCCCATGGACACTTTTATTTCCCATTTACTGGCTTGGCGATTTATTCGTTTTCCGAAATATTAAAGCAATGTTGGGTACAAATTTTAGAGCTGGTATTTCTGGTGGAGGAGCTTTTTCCGAAAACATCGATGAATTTTTCTGGGCAATTGGCGTTAAAGTTGTTGAAGGCTATGGATTAACAGAAACAGCACCTATCGTGTCTGTAAGACCTATTGCAAGCCCAATTTACAGAACAATTGGTTCTCCAATACGTGGAGTAAAAGCCAGAATTGTTGACAGTAATGGTTATATTCTAGGTCGTGGAAAAGAAGGTATATTGCAAGTAAAAGGTAACACTGTTATGAAAGGATACTTCAAACATCCTGAACTATCAGAAAAAGTTATGACTGTTGACGGTTGGTTAGACACCGGAGATTTAGCAATATTCACAATCCATGACGAACTTCAAATAAAAGGAAGAATCAAAGATACTATTGTTCTTCGTGGTGGTGAAAATATTGAACCTTTACCTATTGAGATGAAACTTACTGAATCAAGATTTATAAAAGCATCAATTGTTTTAGGTCAAGACAAACGATATTTAGCAGCTTTAATTTTAATTGATAAAGAAGAAGTTCAAATTTTTGCAGAAGAGAACGGTTTACAATATGAATCTTTTGATTCACTACTCAAATCGGATGAAATATTAAAATTGTTCGAAACAGAGATTAATTCATTAATCAATTCCAAGAATGGATTTAAACTTTATGAACGAATCAATAAATTTACATTGATTACAAAAGATTTTGAAATTGGAGTTGAACTTTCTGCAAAGCAAGAAGTAATGAGATTTAAAATCAATGAAATCTACAAAGAAGAAATTGATAAAATGTTTTCTGATAAAATTAAATAAATAAAATAAGCCCACAAAATATTGTGGGCTTTTTTTTAAGCATTTTTCTCTTCTACAAACTTGATATAATCTACCATACATAATGGTTTCGAAAAATAATATCCTTGAATAAAATTAACACCATGCTTTTTCAAGAAATCAAATTGCTCTTTCGTTTCAACACCTTCTGCAATAATTTCTTTTCCAAGATTAAGAATCATTGTAATTATATTTTCTAGCAAAAGTGTTGCCTTTACTCGGTCTTTATTGTTTTCATCAAAACATGGCCAAAGTAAACTCTTATCTATTTTAATATATTCATAATCAACTTTTACCATTTGAGCAAGATTTGAATATCCTGTTCCAAAATCATCCATCGAGAAAGTAAAACCTATTTCTTTCAATTCATTCATATTTTTTTTCAACATTGAAGCTGACAAAATTGCAATTGATTCTGTTATTTCAAGATTTATTGCAGAAGGTTCTATTCCATTCCTCTGTAATAATTGTCCCATTTGGTTTGGTAAATCCGAATCAATCGATTGAACTCCAGAAAGATTTATCTCTATGTGATTTATTCCTTTTTTGCAGACATTCTCTTTTGATAAAAAAACAAATACTTTTTCAAAAATAATATTGCTTAATGTGATTATCATACCATTTTTTTCTACAATAGGTATAAACTCTTCTGGCGATATAAATCCAATAGTTTCCTTGTCTTTTAACCGAACAAGTGCCTCTGCATTAGTAAATTTCTTTTCTTTGATATTATAAATTGGTTGAAAATATACTTCTATTCC
Source organism: Treponema sp. (assembly GCA_012513125.1). Taxonomy (GTDB): domain Bacteria; phylum Spirochaetota; class Spirochaetia; order Treponematales; family Treponemataceae; genus Treponema_D. The sequence continues at coordinate 9,013 of JAAZCS010000065.1, forward strand.
ATCTTTTTCTATTGCTGTTTCAATTATCTGTAAAATCGTACTATTTCTGTTTCTATTCTCAACAAGTTCTTTATCTACTCGTTTTACATAACTATCAGATTTTGTAAATTTATGACAATCTTCAATAAATGAAATTATATCGGATTCTGTTTTACAAGAAGTTAAATCCTGAGGATACTCCAAAAAATCACAATGAGTTTTTAATACAAACTTACTTTTCCCTATTTTCCAATATTGCTTAAATCTTTCTTCAATATCTTTTGTATATTTGTCTATATCAATTTTCTTTTCATTTTTATCAACTAATATTGTAAGACTATTTTTGTTCATCTCAAAAACAGAAGTTTTAAATTTTTTATTTAAATAATTTCCTATATCTTTTTTTAAGTATCTTGAAATTTGAGCTCCAAAACTTTTTTCAATTTCATCATAATCTTCAATATCAACATTTAATATATAGAAATCTTTCTTCTTATTAGTTTTTTCTTGCAAAACCATCTTCAGTGCGTTCTGTTTAAATAATGAAGTTTCATAGTCCATATATTCATACGGATTTTCCAATGACAAATATAGAAAAAAGATGATTAATGTAATACCTATACTAGAGAATAGTATTGTAGGATAATTATATTGAATTATATAATGAGCCCAGAAATTAAGACACATATTTTATAGAAATACAGTGGACTGACCTTCTTGAGAAAAATAGAAAAGGAGGCTACAGTAAAGTATGAGAAAGAAATATGACAAGTCATTTAAATCAAAAGTTGCTATAGA